>CAZYFM010000054.1:0-2246 GCA_964646885.1 uncultured Flavobacteriaceae bacterium | reverse complement strand
GCCGCCGTCGTGATGCCGCCCTGCTGCATCAGCGCGGCCGTCATCGACAGGCCCCGATGGTACCATTCAGGCCGCAGCAGGTAGGGCATCAGGCGCTGGAGCACGAGCCCGTTGCCGTTCTCGAAGAAGTGTCCGTCGTCAAGGCGCACCTGCGGATGGAGGCCGGCATTGCTCTCGTCGAGCCCGAGCTTCGCCAGCGCCCGAGTGTTCAGGTAGGTCTCATGGAACGAGCGCTGCCAGAGGATCACCGGCCGGTCCGGGCAGAGCGCATCAAGCTCGCGTCGCGTCAGCCGCCCATGTTCGTGCGGCTGGTAGCCAAACGAAATGAACCAGTCGTCCTTGTCGGGCTTCGCCGCCAGCCGCGCCTTCAGGAGCCGAAGATACTCCTCCGGCGTGTTCGCTGCCGGCAGCACTTCGCCATTCGCCATGCGCCATGGTTCGGGCGCGATGATCTCCATCGGCGTGAGCAACGCCCCGAGGAACGGGTGCAGGTGGTTGTCGATGAAGCCCGGCAGGACCACCTTGTCCCGGAGCGTCAGGTCGACGATCACCTCGCGGCCCTTCTTCCAGGGCTCCATTGTCGCCATGTCGCCCACCGCCACAATGCGCGAACCGATCACGCCCACCGCGGTCGCCAGCGGCAGCGTCTCGTCCATCGTGTGGAAGCGCTTCGCGACGAAGATCCGGAGCGGCTCCATCCCGGCGCTACTCCGCGCCGCGCTGGGGCTGCATGTCCTCGCGGTTGATGCCGGCCACAACGACCGGCTTCTTCATGGCGTCGCGCCGGAAGGGCTCGCCGAGCTCCTGGTTCAGGATCACCTCGATGAAGGTCGTGATGCGCTTCTTCTGGTCCTCGCAGGCCTTCGCCAGCGCCGCCTTGAGCTCGTCCTGGCTGCGCACGGTCACGCCCTTGAGCCCGCAGCCTTCCGCGACCCGCGCATAGCTCAGGTGCGGGTCGAGCTCCGTTCCCACGAAGTTGTTGTCGTACCAGAGGATCGAGTTCCGCTTCTCCGCACCCCACTGGTAGTTGCGGAAGATCACCATCGTGATGCCCGGCCACTCCTCGCGCCCGACCGAGCTCATCTCGCTCATCGAGATGCCGAAGGCCCCGTCGCCGGCAAAGCCGACCACAGGCGTGTCCGGGCAGCCGATCTTCGCGCCGATGATCGCCGGGAAGCCATAGCCGCACGGCCCGAACATGCCCGGCGCCAGGTACTTCCGGCCCGTCTCGAAGGTCGGGTAGGCATTGCCGATCGCGCAATTGTTGCCGATGTCCGTCGAGATGATCGCATCCCGCGGCAGCGCCGCCTGGATCGCCCGCCACGCCTGGCGCGGCGAGAGCCGGTCCGGATCGCGCCGCCGTGCCTCGGCATTCCATACCGTCCCCGGATCATCATCCTCGTGGTCCATGCTCGACAGGGTCTGCCGCCAGGCCGACTTCGTCTGGTGGATCAGCGCCTTGCGCTCCGCGCGCCCGGCATCGCCGGCCTGTGGCGAGAGCTGCGCCAGGATCTGCTGCGCCACGCGCCTGGCATCCCCGCAGATGCCGACCGAGATCGCCTTGGTCAGCCCGATGCGATCCGGGTTGATGTCGACCTGGATGACCTTCGCCGCCTTCGGCCAGTAGTCGATCCCATAGCCGGGCAGGGTGGAGAACGGATTGAGCCGCGTGCCCAGCGCCAGCACCACGTCCGCCTTCGCGATCAGCTCCATCGCGGCCTTCGAGCCATTGTAGCCGAGCGGCCCGACGGCCAGCGGGTGCGAGCCCGGGAAACTGTCATTGTGCTGGTAGCCGCTGCACACCGGCGCATCGAGCTGCTCCGCCAGCGCCACGCAGTCCGCGATCGCATTGCCGATGACGACGCCGCCCCCCGACAGGATGACGGGAAACTTCGCGCCCGAGAGCAGCCGCGCCGCCTCCGCAACGGCCTCGGCACCACCGGAAGGCCGCTCGATATGCGTCACCGCCGGCAGGCTGATGTCGATGACCTGGGTCCACATGTCCCGCGGCACGTTGATCTGCGCCGGTGCCGACAGGCGCAGCGCCTTCAGGATCACCCGGTTCAGCACTTCCGCGATGCGGTTCGGATCGCGCACTTCCTCCTGGTAGCACACCATGTCGCGGAAGAGTGCCATCTGCTCGACTTCCTGGAAGCCGCCCTGGCCGATGGTCCGGTTCGCCGCCTGCGGTGTCACCAGCAGCATCGGCGTGTGGTTCCAGTAGGCCGTCTTGATCGGCGTCACGA
>CAZYFM010000053.1:0-21734 GCA_964646885.1 uncultured Flavobacteriaceae bacterium | reverse complement strand
AGGAGATGGCCGACCGCATCGGCGTCATCAACAAGGGCGAGCTGATCCTGGTCGAAGACAAGAAGGCGCTGATCACGAAGCTCGGCAAGAAGGAGCTGACGCTGCACCTGCAGGATCCGCTGCCCGCGCTGCCTGCGGAGCTCAAAGGCTGGAACCTGTCGCTAAAAGGCGAAGGCTACCAGCTCGACTACACCTATGACACGGGTGCCGAGAATTCGGACATCGCCGCGCTGCTGCGCAAGCTCGGCGACCTCGGCATCGTCTTCAAGGACCTGAACACACACCAGAGCTCGCTCGAGGACATCTTTGTCAATCTCGTGCGCAACGGAAACGGAGACCGCCCATGAGTGCGCCTGCCTTCAACCGCCATGGCGTCTGGGCCATCTACCGCTTCGAGCTCTCGCGCGCGCTGCGCACGATCTGGCAGAGCCTGGCGACTCCCGTGATCACCACGTCGCTCTACTTCGTCGTGTTCGGCTCGGCCATCGGCTCGCGCATGGGCGATGTCGAGGGCGTGACCTATGGCGCCTTCATCGTGCCGGGGCTGATCATGCTGACCCTGTTCACGGAGAGCATCTTCAATGCGGCCTTCGGCATCTACTTCCCGAAATTCACGGGGACGATCTACGAGGTCCTGTCCGCGCCTGTCTCGCACTTCGAGATCGTGCTCGCCTATGTGGGGGCGGCGGCCACGAAGTCGGTCGTGCTCGGGCTCGTGATCCTGGCGACCGCGTCGCTGTTCGTGCCCATCCATATCGCGCACCCACTCGCGATGATCGCCTTCCTGGTGCTGATCTCGGCCACGTTCTGCCTGTTCGGGTTCATCATCGGGATCATGTCGAACAACTTCGAGCAGATGCAGGTGGTGCCGATGCTGGTGGTCACGCCCCTCACCTTCCTGGGTGGCGCGTTCTACTCGATCAGCATGCTGCCGCCCGCCTGGCAGACGATCGCCTACTTCAATCCGGTCGTCTACCTGATCTCGGGCTTCCGCTGGACCTTCTTCGGACAGGGCGACGTGCCGGTGACGACGAGCCTGGCGGCCACGCTGGTATTCTTCCTCATCTGCCTCGGCATTGTCGGCTGGATCTTCCGGACGGGATACCGGCTGAAGAACTAGGCAAGGATCCTGCGCGCCGCGTCGCTGTCCCTGGCGATCTGCGCCTTGAGCGCATCAAGGCCGGGGAACTTCATCTCGGGGCGCAGGAAGCTGATGAACGAGACGACGATGGGCTGGCCGTAGATGTCGCCCTCAAAGTCGAAGATGTGGACTTCAAGCAGCACGTCCTTCTTGTCGAAGGTGGGGCGCCGACCGAAATTGGCGACGCCGCCATACTTGCGGCCGCCGACCTCCACGCGCACCGCGTAGACACCGAGAGCGGGCTCGAGATAGCCCTCGAGGGACACGTTGGCCGTCGGGAAGCCGATCGTGCGTCCACGGCGGTCGCCACCCTCGACGCGCCCTTCCACCGTCCATGGATGGCCGAGGAGACGTGCGGCGATGTCAGGCTTTCCGTCCCGCAGGGCTTCGCGGATGCTGGTCGATGAGATCTTGGATGCCTCGCCCTCGCCGACGAGGCCGAAGGTCGTCACGTCGAAGCCGAGTTCCGCACCCCGCTTGCGCAGCAGCGCGAGGTTGCCCTGCCGTCCCTTGCCGAAGCAGAAGTCCTCGCCCACGATCACGTGGCGCACGCCCAATCCCTTCACAAGGACACGCTCGATGAACTCGTCGGCGGTCAACGCCGCGAAGGCGGCATCGAAGTGGAGCGCGAACAGCAGCTCGACGCCATAGCGCTCCAGGAGGCGCGCCTTGGCGCGGAACGGGGTCAGGCGGAAGCGCGGCGCGTCTGGCCTGAAGAACTCCTGCGGGTGGGGTTCAAAGACGAGGACACCGAGGCGTCCACCCATCGCCTTCGCGCGGGCCAGCAGCGCCTGGTGGCCGACATGGACGCCATCGAAATTGCCGATGGCCACCGTGGCGCCACGCGCGCTTTCAGGCACCTGCTCGTAGTGGCGGAAGACCTGCATCGCCGGAGGCGCTACTTGCCGCGCGAGGGCACCATCACGAGGGCCTCGCCTTCGATGACCGTGTTGTCGCCAACCTTGCAGACGGTGGAGAGGACCGCGCGGCGCTTGTCCGGGATGATCTCGGTGACGGTCGCGATCGCGGTCACCGTGTCCCCGATGCGGACCGGCGCCTTGAAGCGCAGCGTCTGGCTCATGTAGATCGTGCCGTAGCCCGGCAGCTTCGTGCCGATCACGGTCGAGATGAAGCCGGCCGAGAGCATGCCGTGCGCGATGCGGCCCTTGAACATCGTCTTTTCGGCGAAGGCCTGGTCGAGGTGGACCGGGTTGTCGTCGCCGGAGACCTCGGCGAACTTGACGATGTCGGCGTCCGTGACGGTCTTCGTCCAGGTCGCCGACTGGCCAACCGAGAGGTCTTCAATGCACAAGCCGGTCTTTGCTGACATCCGGGCTTCTTCCAGTGTTTGATGTTGTGTTGGAGGCAATCTAGCGGGCGCCTTCCGCCGTCACAAGGGCGCCCCGGGTTACTGTCACCAGGCGAGCCTTCGCATCGCACCGATGGCCTCGAGGCCCGCGGGGCGCAGCACTTCGGCCATGCGCGCGGGGTCGGGCCTGAAGTTCTCGTCGGCGAGCTCGCGTTCGTGGATGCCGCCGGTGATCAGCAGCGCGTCGATGCCGGCATGCCTGGCGCCGAGGATGTCGGTGCGCAGGCCATCGCCGATCGCCAGCCACTGTCGCCGGTCCACCGGCTTGCCTGTCAGTGCCTCGAGGCGGGCCGCAACGAAGTCGTAGACCGGCAGATGCGGCTTGCCGAGATAGGTGACCTGCCCGCCGCGCGCCTCGTAGTCCTGCGCGAAGGCGCCGGCGCAATAGATCAGGCTGTCCCCGCGCTGCACCTGGTAGTCGGGGTTCGCGCAGAGGAACGGCAAGCCGGCCTTCAGTGCCGGGGTCCAGTAATCGTGGTAGTCGGCGGGGACTTCCTTCGTGTCGTCGAAGGGGCCCGTGCAGACGATGGCGCTGGCCGCGTCGAGACCGACGCGCGCGACGTCCAGCCCCTCGAAAAGCGGCAGGTCGCGGTCCGGGCCCACGTGGTGCACGCGATAGGTTCCGTTCACCGACCGCTCGGCCAGGAGCTTGCGCGTGAGGTCGCCGGAGGTCACAAGCGTGTCGTAGCAGGTTTCGGGGACACCGAGACTGCGGAGCTGCTCGCGGATGGGCGGGCTCGGCCGCGGCGCGTTCGACAGCAGGAGCACGATGCCGCCGGTCGCGCGAAAGGCGCTCAGGCAGTCCGCAACGCCGTCAAAGGCCGCATGGCCGTTGTGCAGGACGCCCCAGATATCGCAGACGAGGACTTTGTAGCGGGGCGCGACGCTGCTGAGGCCGGCCAGAACGGGTACGAGTGTCATGACGGCGCACGAAGTGACAGATCACCGCCATGGCGTCAACACGACGGGCTGTCTCGCCTGCGGGATCAGGCGGCGCGGCCACCGCCAGTGGAGGCCGGGCGCGGGCGCGCGATGGCGGCGGCGCCCTGCTGAGGGCGCGGCGGCGGCGCGGCGCTGGCCTGCGGCAGGCCCTGGTCCATGATCACGTCACGGATCGGCTTCGGCTCGCCGAACAGGAAGCCCTGGCCAAAGTCGACCTGGAAGTCGAGCACACCCAGCGCCTCGCGCTCGTACTCGATGCGGTCGGCGATCAGGTTCAGGCCGTAGCGCATCAGCCACTGCTTGAGGTCCGCCGGATGGATGCGGGCGCCGGTCTCCTGCGGGTCGCCGGTGATGAGCGCAGCTGGAACCTTCAGGAAGCGCACGCGGCGCGAGCGGGCGGCAGCGAAGTCGATGTCGAGCGTCGTCACGCGGTCGATCGAGAGCGTGAAGCCGAGGTCGCCGAGGCGCGTGAGGTTCGCCTGCTCGACGGCCGTCAGGGATTCGAAGGTATCCTGCGCGATCTCGAAGATGAGCAGGCCCGCGAGGTCGCGGTTGGCCTCGAGGTAGTCGATGAACTGCGAGAAGAAGCCTCTGTCCTGCAGCGTCTCGCGCGAGAGGTTGTAGAAGACCCCGACGTCCCGGTTACGCTGTCCCCAGGTCTGCATGGCCTGCACGCAGCGGAAGAGCAGCATGTTGTCGATCACCGACATGAGGCCGGCGGGCTCGGCCACCTTGATGTACTGGGCCGGCATGATGATCCTGCCGTCCTCGGTGCGCAGACGCGACAGCGCCTCGTAGTAGCGCACGCGGCGCTGCGGGAGGCTGACGATCGGCTGCAGGTAGAGCTCGACGCGGTTTTCCTCGAGCGCGCGGCGGACCATCTCGAGCATCGCGTCGCGCGTGTTCGTCGCCGAGACCGGCAGGCGCTCGTTGCGCGGCGCCACGGGCTGCGAGGCGGCGGGGATTGCGGGGTCCTGCGCCATCGGATCGCGCGCGTGGGCCTTGCTGGCGACGCCTTCGGCCATGCGGCGCACGAGGGATTCGAGGACCTTGACCTCGGTCACGACGCGGTCGTTGCGCGAGGAGAAGCTGTCGTCGACGTGCTGCTTGAGCTCGAGCAGCGCGCGGCGGGTGAGCTCAGCCTCGGCCCGCATCGCCTCCTGCGTCTTGCTGAGATGGGTGAGCGAGGCTTCGTTGCGGGCGTTCTCGGCGAGCTGTGCGATCAGGTTCTCGCAATAGGTGGCGGCAAGCGTCACGAAGCCCACGACCAGCATGGCCCCGACCGCGCCCGTGGCGCCGATCCGGTACATGATTGCGGCCGTGATGACGCCCGCAATGCAGGCCACACCAGGCACCACCAACTGATCCAGGCGGGGCATCCCAACACCTTAATTCGACTGATTCCTACCGTCTGGCAGTCTCAAGCCCGAAGGGTTTATAAGGTGTTAACCAGTGGAGAGCCGCATGACCAACGCCCATTCCTTCTCGTTCACGTCCATCGACGGCAAGCCGATGCCGCTGTCGGGCTTTGCCGGCAAGGCCGTCCTTGTCGTCAACACCGCTAGCGCCTGCGGGCTGACCCCACAGTACAAGGGGTTGGAAGCGCTGTGGCGCGATTACAAGGGACGCGGACTTGTCGTGCTGGGCGTGCCCTGCAACGATTTCGGTGCGCAGGAGCCCGGAACGGAAGGCGAGATCAAGACCTTCTGCGAGACGAGCTTCGGCGTCGACTTTCCCATGACCTCGAAGGAGCATGTGATCGGTGCCGGCGCCCATCCGTTCTACCAGTGGGCGGCGAAGGAGCTTGGCGAAGGCGGCACGCCGCGCTGGAACTTCCACAAGTACCTCGTGGCCAAGGACGGCGCGCTGGCCGGGACGTTTGGTTCGCGGACGGAGCCGGAGGCGGCTGAGGTGAAGGCTGCGATCGAGGCGGCGCTGAAGTGAGGGGTTCACGCGAAGGCGCGAATACGCGAAGCACGCGAAAATGGTGCATTTCCGGCGGCGGTCGTGTGCTGTCGCGAGAGTGAAGGATGCCGCACGCGAAGGCGCGAAATCGCGAATAGACTTGTGGCGCGCTATGCGCGCCTGACGTTTTCATGCGCAGCGCCAACTCCCCTCGCGTATTTCGCGCATTCGCGCTTTCGCGTGAGATCTTCCTTCTTTCCTACAGTCCCAGATAACGCCTGAACCAGGGACGCGCCTGTTCGAGTTGGGCGGCTAATCGGAAGAGCGTGGCTTCGTCGCCGAACCTGGTCGTGAACATCGTGCCGATCGGCAGGTCGTCGGCATTCCAGTGGAGCGGGATGTTTGCCGAGGGCTGGCCGGTGAGATTGTAGATGCCCGTGTAGGGAATGAAGCCGATCATCTCGCGGTACATCTGCTGCAGGTCCTCGCGGTCGAGATTGATCACGCCAAGCGGCAATGGCGGCTGCGCGGCGACTGGCTGCAGGATCACGTCGTAGTCCTCCATGAAGGCGGCAACGGTGCGGCCGACCATGTGGAGCGTGTTCATCGCGCGCGCATAGGCAGACGAGTCCGCGCGGCGGGCATTCTCGATGCGGTACCAGGTGGCGCGCTCGACATCTTCGGGTGTCGGCTTGCGTCCGAGGGCTTCCGCCGCCTCTTCCACCGCGAAGGCAACATTGGCACTGATCACGACGCCCTGCGCCTGCATGATCTCCCGGCCGTTCAGCGCGGGTGCCGCCTCCTCCACGATGTGGCCGAGGCTTTCGCACAGGCGCGCCGCGTCCTCGACGGCCGCGATGGCGTCCTCGTGAACCGGAACATTGATCGGTGGCTCCGTCGAGAATGCGATGCGCAACCTGCCCGGCTTTCTTCCGACTTCCTCGATCCACGGGCGTTCCTGGTGGGGGGCCGCGTAGGGATCTCCGGGGGCGGCCCCTCCGGTCGCGTCGAGGAAGGCCGCGCTGTCACGCACGCTGCGCGACACGACGTGGCCGACTGATGCGCCACCCCAGCCTTCTCCCCGCTTCGGTCCCGCCGGCGTGCGGGCCCGCGTCGGCTTCAAACCGAACAGGCCGCAGCATGCTGCGGGAATGCGGATCGAACCGCCGCCGTCCGTTGCATGCGCCACGGGCACGATGCCCGCGGCGACGGCAGCAGCAGCACCGCCGCTTGATCCGCCGGCGATGCGCGACAGGTCCCAGGGATTGCGCGTGGCGCCCCACATGCGCGATTCAGAGGACGGGCTTTGCCCGAGTTCCGGCGAGTGGGTCTTGCCGAACATCACGAGGCCCGCGTTGCGGCAGCGCTCGACATAGGTTGAATCCTCTTCGGCCACGACATCGCGCGTCAGGCTGAAGCTTCCCGTGCAGACGGTGCCCTTCATGGCGGCGCCCAGGTCCTTGAGCAGATAGGGCACGCCCCGCAGCGGACCGTCCGGCAGGCCGTCGCGAATGGCCTGGCGCGCCATGTCCTCATGGTCCAGCACGATGGCGTTGATGGTTTCGTTGACGGCGGCCTTGCGCGCGAGGGCTGCATCCAGCAGGTCCTGCGGCGAGACCTTTCGCCGGCGCACCATCTCGGCCATTTCAAGCGCGTCCCAGCGGCGATAGTCATCAAAGGAAAGCATGCCCGCCCCTTTCAATCCGGAAATTGTCTGACCACGTTCTTATGGGATAGACTGCCTCCCAGCCAGCCTTTCAAGAGGCTTGGCGTTTCGCATTGCAGCAGAAGGAGACCCCGGATGCGACTGATCATGGCGATGGTGTTTCTTGGCCTCACCGGCGCGGCACTCGCTGCCACGCCCGAGCCGACGGGCTTTCCGCGCGACGTGGACACGCTGCGCTCCCTTGATGCCCAGCAACTGCGGATCGTTCGCCGCGCGGGCGCGCAATGCTGGCATTCCGGCCAGGGTGGACTTGGCACCAAGGGCCCGATCGCCCGTGCCTGCATCATCAATGGCACCGAGGGCATGATTGCCAGCCTGAAGGACCCCGTGCTGAAGTCCTTCCATGACGCGCTGCCCATGCACGCGCGCTATGACGAGTATCGTCCTGCCTATTTCTGGCAGCGGCTGGTGAAACCCTAGAAACGCCTTCAGAGGCCGGGTGTCAGGTCGAACCTGAGGCCGATGGTCAGCGTGTGCTGGCCGACATCGTCCCAGCTGTCGTTGTGGATGATGGCGGCATCGTTTTCGACGATGTCGGGGCCGTCCGTGTTGAAGTAGCGATAGTTCACCACGAGATCGAGGCCCGGCTTCAGTTCATGGCTGAACCCGGCGACCAGCTGCCAGGCCATGCCGTAGTCGTCGCCGTCCAGCGCGGGCGCGTGCAGTCCGTTGTGCACCGAGATGCTGTTGCCGCCGATGCCGGCGCCGAGCGACAGCACGCAGTTTCCGCCCAGGTCGATGTCGCGCACGATGTTCAGCATCTGCGAGAACTGCTGCATGTCGCCCGTCCCGGTGTAGCCCGGCGGGCCGGAAAACGCGTCAAAGTCATTCTGGCGCAGGCCGAGTTCGAGTTCGACGCGCCAGTCATCCCACGCGTATCCGATCGTGGCCATGCCCGACCAGCCGCTGTCGAAATCGGCGCCCGAGTTCGGGTAGCCACCCAGAAAGAACGGATCGACCGTGTCGACGGCGATATCGGTGTCGTTTGCCCAGTTGGCGCCAGCCTCGAGACCGGCGTACCAGCGCGTCATGTGACCGGCGGTTGCCACCGGCGCGACCGTCAGCACGGCGAGCGCGGTCGACAGCATCAGTGTGCGTGCAAGCATCTTCAATTCCCCCTGAGGACTGCCGCACATCCTGGGGAACCCTGCCCCGTTGCGGCATCCAATCGTCCGTGTCCGGACGATGGGGAACCTATGCGCGTGCGCGAGCACACACCAAGCCAATCCTTCCTGAAACCCGCGAAGTTGTGACGACGTTCCGACACGCACTCGCCAGCGGGGCGAACGTCGCAGGGCGACATTCTCCGGCGAGGGTCAGCATGTCCCGATACAGGCGAAGGCGCTCACCCTGAAAACGAAAAGGCCATCGGCGCGAGCGAATTCACCAGCTCCGACAGTCCATTACTGGCGGGACGGAATCGAGAGCCGCAACCTGCGGCGCGTGCCGGCTTCGACAGGCTCGACGAGGATTTCATCCAGCTCGACATAAGGCGGGCCGAGCTCAACGCCTGCTGCCGGGCCTTCATACCGATACCGAAGCACAAGCGGTGTTCCGGATGCAGAGGCCGGAATACGGAAGCCTCCGTTCAGTTCGCGATATGCCTTGCGCATCAGGGGCTGCGGGCCCTCACGCGCGCCCATGTCGGCTGCGGGCGCGCCCGCCCACAACTCGAAATCGAGGTAGAACCAGCTCTGGTTCGCATATGCTCCGTCGAGTTCCAGGGCCAGGAACGCGACGTCGGGATGCGGATTTTCCGAGAGGGCAAACCGCAACCTGTATTCACCGCCGCCTGCCGGGGCCGCAATGACCTGTGTCTGCGCCGGATAGCCGGCATTCGCGTCGTCGGCGTCCTTCCACGCATTGCAGATCACGATCTTCAGGCGCGTGTCATCCTCGAACTCCCAGGTGTCGACGCGGCCGTCAGGACCCGTGACACGCGCCGCCAGGTCGCCCACGTCAATCGTGTCCTCCCATTGCATCGCGGTCGCGCACAGCACACGCGCCGCACGCAAGGGCGCATCATCTGCTGCAACAGTCACTTCCACGTCGACCTTCCACTTTTCGGCTGTGTCGAGAGGTCCTTCCCCGCCCGGTGGACGTGGCAACACCATCGTGGCGGTCACCAGCGCCGCCGCCAGCAACGCCGCCACGAACTTCAGCCACGCCTCCAGCCTGCTCCACGCGCCTGCCACCAGTGCCGAGACAAAGAGCAGGTTCATCACCCAGGCTGCGGGAGTGAAAGCCAACCAATGCGCGTCAAACACGACGTAGCCTGCGCCGGCCGTCCAGGCCGCGCCCGCGCCGAGCAGCATCAACGGCAGAAGCGCACGCGGCTGCGCGCGATAGACCTGCACGAAGACGAGCCCGAACAGGCCCAGCGCGAGCAAGGCCACCCAGCCGGCGACGGTCGACGCTGCAAAGATGCTCCAGAGAGAGCCTGCGGCGACGGCCAGAACGGCAAGGCCCGCAAAGCCCAGGAGTGCCGCGTCAGATCCCTGGAAGGGATCGCGCGGAAGATTGCGATTGCTGCTATCCCGATTGAACATCATTCACCTCAATCGCGAAGCCCAAAAGCAAAAACGCCGCCGGAGTTACCCGGCGGCGTTTCCACGAAGGTCATTGCCGACCGTATCAGGACGTCAGCGGGATGATCTGGATTTCGACGCGGCGGTTGCGGGCCTTGCCGGCCGGCGTCGCGTTCGAAGCGATCGGGTGCTGTTCGCCATAGCCCACGACATACATGCGCTGCGGCATCACGCCGTTCTGCGTGAGGATGTAGGCCACCGAGTTGGCGCGACGCTGCGAGAGGTCGCGGTTGTAGCGGTCGTCGCCCGTCGAGTCCGTGTGGCCCGACACTTCGATCGTGGTGCGGTTGAACTCGTTCAGCACTTCGCCGACGGCGGCGAGCGTGTTGTAGAACTGCGGGTTCACCTGGTCGCCATTCACCGGGAAGGTGATGTCGCTGGCCATTTCAAGAACGATGTTGTTGCCCTGGCGGCGAACCTTCACGCCGGCGCCGCGCAGACGCTCGCGAAGGCGGGCTTCGCTTTCGTCCATGTAGTGGCCGATGCCTGCACCGACGAGCGCGCCGACGCCGGCGCCGATCAGTGCGTTGCGCGCAGCCTGCTTGCCGCTGGAGGTGTTCGTCAGTGCACCGATGGCCGCACCGCCGAGCGCGCCAAACAGGGCGCCGCGCGTCGTGTGGCTTGTCTTCTGTTCGCCGGTGTAGGGATCCTGAGTCTGGCAACCTGCCAGCACGAGCGCCGCGGCAATCGCGACAGCAATCAACTTACGCATGAGATGTTTCCTTTTTCATGAAAGGGTTCGCTCGGGCACCGAGGCTCCAAGGTCCGCGCGGTTCATAAGCCGAACCACGCACTTCGCGCAAGACAAACTGGCCTGTCGCCCCAGCCTGTGGAAAGCAAAACTCCACAGTGCAATCCCGGAAAATCTGGTAGGAACTTGACGGCCGTCACATCAAATTCGCACAAGACTGTGATGGTACTCAATCTTGCGGAGCAGGACCTGTCCACATGCAACTATTTGACCTGACCGGAAAGGTCGCGATCATCACGGGCTCGACCAAGGGCATTGGCGAGGCCATTGCGCATCGCTATGCCGAGCACGGCGCACGCGTCGTGATCTCAAGCCGCAAGGCCGATGCCTGCGAGCGCGTTGCCGCCGAAGTGAACGCGAAATGGGGAAAGGGCAAGGAAGTCGCCACTCCCATTCCCTGCAACATCAACATGCGTGAACAGCTCGAACAGCTGGTTGCCAAGACGCGCGCCAAATGGGGAAAGATCGACATTCTCGTCTGCAACGCCGCGATCAATCCCGTTTTCGGATCCATGTCGCAGATCTCAGACGAAGCCTTCGACAAGATCATGGGCGCAAACGTGAAGTCCAACCATCAGTTGTGCAACCTTGTGATACCCGAAATGGTTGAGCGCAAGGACGGCAGCATTGTCATCGTCTCGTCGATCGGTGGCCTGCGTGGCTCGCCCGTGCTGGGCGCCTACTGCATCTCGAAGGCCGCGGACTTCCAGCTTGCACGCAACATCGCCGTGGAATTCGGCGTTCACAATGTTCGCGCGAACTGCATTGCACCGGGCCTCATCAAGACTGATTTCGCCAAGGCGCTGTGGGACAATCCGGCGATTCTCGAGCGTTCGACCTCCACGTCCCCGCTCAAGCGCATCGGTGATCCCGACGAGATTGCTGGTGCCGCCGTGTTCCTGGCCTCGAAGGCTGCCGCCTTCATGACCGGCCAAACGCTTGTGGTTGACGGCGGCGTCACGATCTGAGGGCGGACCGGCGCTACTGTTAAACTTGTTCGTTCATTGGCTGTTCATGCAATATTACGCTCCATAGATGGGGATCTGATGGCACCGACGAGGAGTGGAATGGGTTCGACTGCAGACGTTCAGCGTGCGGATCATACGCTTGCTGGAAGCAAGATGCTGGAACCCGTTGACCGGGCGGCGATCGCAAAACTTGAAGCCCTGTGCACCTGGCGCTCGGTGCGCGAAGGCGAACCCATCGTCACGCGCGACTCCGATTCCCGCGACGTGTTCTTCGTCGTGAAGGGACGCTGCCGCATCGTGAATTACTCGCCGTCCGGCCGTGAAGTCGCTTACGCGATTGCTGGCCCTGGCGAGTTCTTCGGCGAAATGGCGGCCATTGACGGACTGCCCCGTTCGGCCACTGTCGTCGCGCTCGAGGACTGCGTGCTGGCGTCGATCACGCCGCAGGCGTTTCGCGACATGATCGAGCAGCACCCGCGGGTCAGCTTCGTGATCATGGAAAAGCTCGTGCGCATCGTACGGACCAGTGACGACCGGATCATGGATCTGGCGACGCTGTCCGCCTACCAGCGCGTCTATTCGGAACTTCTGAAGCTGATCAAGCCTGATCCCGTGCGAGCGGGCTCGTGGCTCATCTATCCGCTGCCGACCCAGGCGCAGATCGCCGCGCAGGCGTCGACCACGCGTGAAACGGTCGCGCGCGTGCTGTCCCATCTGGCGAGCGACGGAATTGCGGAGCGAAAGTCCAAGACGCTCTATGTGCGCCAGGTGGAGCGGTTGAAGCAGCTCTGCGAAAAATCAGCTGCGCATCCGGCCAAGACGGAAGACTGATTACCGGTCTTCCTGGCTGTCCGGACGCGTGGCGATCACGATTTCGGTGCAGGCGCCGGCTTCTTGCCCCAGGCCTCGATGACGGTTGCGGCCACCTTCGCCTGGAACGCTTCCAGCCGCTCGGCAGGCACCCTTGCCCCTTCGATGAACACCACCAGCGCGATCTTGCCTCCGGCCTTCGAGGTCGCGAGACCTGAATCGTTGAACGTCGCGGTGATGCCGTCCACGCTGCGCGTCTGCCCGCTGCGATGCGCGAGCTGCCAGCCCTTGCCCATTCCGGCATGAAGCCTGTCACTCCCCATCTTCGTGCGGCGAAGCAGGTCCAGGATGAAGTCCGTGTCCTGGAGATCAAGCAGGTGGCCGGAGGCCAGGCGCGTGTACAGCGACGCGATGGCGCGCGGGCTTGCCGTGTCGCGCGCGTCCTGCAGGTAGCGTGCGAGTGCCTTGCCGCGCTGTTCCTGTCCGAGCGCCACGACGGCTGCGTTGAAGTCCGCGGGATTGGAGAAGCGGGCATCAGGTTTCAGGCCGAACACTGCCGGCTGGATCTCGCGCTCATAGCGATCGACACGAAGGCCCTGCAGATAACCTGTCTTGACGAGCACCTGCTGCACTTTCGACGGTCCGCCTGCGAGCCTGAGCAGCGCATCGGTCGCCGTGTTGTCGGCATTGAGAAGCATGTGCTCGATCAGCTGGCGCCCGGTGTAGCGCACCGGCTTCGCGCGCAGCTTCGCAGCCATGGGGGACCTGCCCGGCGAAATGTCGTCCGCACTCAGGGGCACCAGCGCATCGAGGTCGAGAGCGCCCTGCTCTGCCAGACGCAGGCAGGCGACCGCGATGGGAAGGGCCGACACGCCCTGCATCGGAAACAGCTCGCCTTCGCGCAGGAACGCCGTGCGGCCACCGGACAGGTCAACGGCTGCGATCCCTACATTGGAGGCATCAAGCGCGCCAGCCAGCGCGGCGAGGCGCGCTTCCAGTTCGCGATCAGGCGCACCGAGGTTGGCAACGTCCTGCGGGATGGCGCCGGTCGAGGCGAGCGCCGTCACTGGTGCGGACATCATGAAAGCCGTCGCCAGGGCGGAGGCTGCGAGCAGTGAGAATGCTTGTCGGCGCGTCGTGTTCATCGGAGACGTCACTTGGTCGTGCGGCACCCGGATTTCTAGAGCATCCGGGGGCCTGAGATCAGTGACGGATGAACGCGTGCTGCGGATTACCGCGGCAGCGCGCGCTCGGTCGGCGTGAATTCGCGCTTTTGCGCCTCGGCGACGGCCTGGTAGGTCAAAGCGCCGCGGTGGATGTTCAGGCCCGCAAGCAGGTGTGGATTCTCCCTGCAGGCGCGCGCGTAGCCCTTGTCTGCAAGCGCGAGCGTGAAGGGCAGCGTGGCGTTGTTGAGGGCGAAGGTCGACGTGCGCGCGACTGCGCCCGGCATGTTCGCAACGCAGTAGTGCACCACGTCTCCGACGCGATAGGTGGGCTGGGCGTGCGTGGTGGGTCGTGACGTCTCGGCGCAGCCGCCCTGGTCAATGGCAACGTCGACGATCACCGAGCCCTTCTTCATGCGCTCGACCATCGACTTCGAGATCAGCTTGGGCGCAGCTGCGCCCGGGAGCAGCACCGCTCCGATCACGAGGTCGGCGTTGAGCACCTGCTCTTCGATTGCATCGATCGTCGAATAGATCGTGTTCAGCATCGCACCAAACTGCTGGTCGAGTTCGGCGAGGCGCGGCAGGCTGCGATCGATCACCGTCACATGCGCCTCGAGGCCCATGGCCATGCGCGCGGCATTGGCGCCGACCACGCCACCGCCGATGATGACGACCTTGGCTGCCGGAACGCCGGGCACGCCGCCGAGAAGCATGCCGCGACCGCCCTGCTCCATCTCAAGGCAGTGGGCGCCGGCCTGGATCGACATGCGGCCGGCCACTTCCGACATCGGCGCGAGCAGTGGCAGGCCGCCACGCGCGTCGGTCACGGTTTCATAGGCGATCGCCACGCAGTCTGATTTCAGCAGGCCTTCGGTCTGGGCGGGATCGGGCGCCAGGTGGAGATAGGTGAACAATACCTGGCCCGCGCGCAGCATGCCGATCTCGGCCGGCTGCGGTTCCTTCACCTTCACGACCATGTCGGCGCGCGAAAAGACGTCCGCTGCCGCCGGCACGATTTCAGCGCCGGCCGCGCGATACATGTCATCGGTCAGACCGATGGCAACGCCCGCATTGGCCTGCACGATGACCTTGTGGCCATGAGAGACGAGTTCCCGCACGCTCGATGGCGTCAGGCCCACGCGATACTCATGCACCTTCACTTCTTTCGGAACGCCGACAAGCATGTTTGGTCCCCTGATGATTTCGTTTGTCTCAAGACAGGCGGCCCAGGACGCGCCGGATCCCAGCGACGAGCCGCTCAATGTGCCCCTGTTCTGCAACGAGAGCGGGGCCCAATGCAATCGTGTCTCCCCCGACGCGCAGCACAATATTTTCGTCGAAGAACGCACGGCAGATGGCCTCGTGTCCGCGCTTTCCCGGGGCGCCTGCGGCGGGCTCGATGTCGATTGCTGCAGCTGCACCGGCGTTGCGGATATCCACGACAAAGGGCGCATCGCGCAGCGTGTGGACCGCTTCTTCCAGCCATTTTTCGATCTGCACACCACGCTCGAACAGGCCGTCGTCCCTGTAGATGTCGAGGGTTGCGAGCGCTGCGGCTGCTGCGACGGGATGGCCCGAATAGGTGTAGCCGTGGAACAGCTCGATCTGCCAGTCGTTCTTCTGCTGGAATGCGTCGTAGATCGCGTTGGTCGTGATCACGCCGCCCATGGGGATCACGCCATTCGTGATTCCCTTGGCGAAGGTGATCATGTCGGGCGTCACGCCATAGCGTTCGGCGGCGGTCGGCGCGCCCATGCGCCCGAACATCGTGATGACCTCATCGAAGATCAGCAGGATGCCGTGCTTCGTGCAGAGTTCGCGCAGGCGCTTCAGGTATCCCTTCGGCGGTGGCAGCACGCCAGTCGAGCCGGCCATCGGCTCGACGATCACGGCCGCGATCGTGTCACCGTGAAGGCCAACGAGTTCCTCCAGCGCATCGGCAAAATGCACGCCGTGGTCTGGCTCGCCCTTCGAGAATGCCTGACGCGCACGGTCGTAGGTCGTGGGCAGATGGTCGACGTGCGGCAGCAGTTCGCCATAGGCCTTGCGGTTGTTGACGATGCCGCCCACGGACATGCCGCCGAAGTTCGTCCCGTGATAGCCGCGCACGCGGCCGATCAGGCGCGTGCGGTGTGCTTCTCCCCGCGCGCGCCAGTAGGCCAGCGCGATCTTCAGCGCCGTGTCGGCGGCCTCGGATCCGGAGTTGCAGAAGAAGACGCGATCGAGACCCGGCGGCGACAGCGCCGCGATGCGCCCGGCAAGCTCGATCACCTTGGGGTGGGCGAACTGGAAGGTCGGTGAAAAGTCCAGCTCCTGCGCCTGGGTCGCCACCGCATCGGTGATCCGCTTCTGGCCGTGTCCGGCGAGCGAGCACCACAGGCCCGCGAGCCCGTCCAGCAGCTCGCGGCCCTGCGGGTCGTAGTAGTACATGCCCTGGCCGCGCGCGATGATGCGGGGAGCGGACTTGAACTGGCGGTTCGGGGTGAACGGCAGCCAAACGGCGTCGATGGCGTTGGGAGACGATGTCGTCATGTTGTCCTGTCAGGTTCGCGTGCGAGCTATATCATGCAAGAGCCGCCGGAAGACCTGCCAGCCCTTGTTCCCTGGGGTGTGCTATCCACAACCTGAAGATGGATAAGGGTCAAACGCGGGACGGCAGGGGGAAACGAGGCCCGTCTTAGGCTAAACAGGAAAAACCCCGTGCGGCGGGTTGTGCTTTTCATTAACCTCTCTTCTCTCTAGGATACATCGCCTGAGGTCTGTTGGGCCTTGCGCTTGGTAGGGGAAACGGGTTTCGTCCGCGTCGCACACAATGTCGACTGAAACAAAAGACGCTCCGGCCAAAACTCCCTCAAAGGGGTTTTCGCTCAGATCTCGGTTACTCGGTATTTCCCAGGAGGAAGCGCCGGAAGCCGCCGCGACCGATTCAGAAGCCGGCGAAGCCGCGGCTGCTCCATCACCTGTGACGGAAGAAGCTGCCAGCGCGCCCGTGCCAGAAACGCAAGCCGCGCCTTCGACGCCAGCTCCCGCATCCGATGACGGCGATGAAGACGAAGAACCGCCACGTGTCGGCGTCGCGGTGACGCCGAAGCGTTCGCTGCTGTCGATGGCCTTCGGCATCAGCGACAAGAAGGCGAAGGCAGAGAAAGCAAAGTTCGAGGAAACCGTCGTTGCCGATCCGGCACCGGTTGCCGCCGCGCCTGAGCCCGCACCAGAGCCTGCTCCCGCGGAAGAACCCGTGGCCGAGATTGCCGAAGCTGCATCCCCGCTTGCAGAAGCTCCGGTGGAAGCGCCAGCGGCAGAACCCGCGGCCGAGACCGTCGCTGAAGCTCCCGTGGAAGCACCCATCGCGCCCGAGCCTGCGAAGACGGGGCGCCTGTTTTCGCTGCTGCGCGGCGCGCCGAAGGCTCCTGCCGAGAAGCCTGCGCCCGAAACGCGGGAAGTGCCTGTTGCGCCTGAACCCGAAGCGCCTGCGACTGTCGTTGCAACGCCTGAACCACTTCCCGAACCCGAGCCCCTGCCCTCGCCCATCGAGGTAGAGGAGAAGGCGCCAGCGCCGGTTCCTTTCGTGCGCTTCAGTGGCGTGACGAAGACCTATGATGGCGCAAACCTTGTCGTCAAAGGGCTCGACCTCGACATTGCGCGCGGCGAATTCCTGACGCTGCTCGGACCATCGGGCTCGGGAAAGACAACAACACTCATGATGCTCGCCGGCTTCGAACAGCCGACATCAGGCGACATCCTGCTGAATGGCACCACGCTGACCGAACTGCCGCCGCACAAGCGCGGGCTCGGCTTCGTGTTCCAGAACTATGCGCTGTTCCCGCACATGACCGTGCAGGAGAACGTGTCGTTCCCGCTTGAAGTGCGCCGCATCCGTGGCAGCGAAGTGCGCGAGCGCGTTGCCAAGGCGCTGAGCATGGTGGAACTCACCGGCTTCGAGAAGCGCAAGCCTGCACAGCTGTCTGGCGGACAGCAGCAGCGCGTGGCCATGGCCCGCGCGCTCGTGTTCGATCCGGAGCTTGTGCTGATGGACGAACCGCTGGGCGCGCTCGACAAGCACCTGCGCGAGCAGATGCAGTACGAGCTCAAGCGGCTGCACCGCGAGCTCGGCGTCACGGTCGTCTATGTGACACATGACCAGAGCGAGGCGCTGACGCTGTCGGATCGCATCGCTGTCTTCCACGAGGGCATCATCCAGCAGCTGGACACGCCCGCGCGGATCTACCAGGAACCTGCGAACGCCTTCGTTGCCGGCTTCATTGGCGAGAACAATGCCCTGCCGGGCAAGGTCGTTGCGATCAAGGGCGATGAATGCGTCGTCGAGCTGATTGGTGGCTCGCGCGTGCGCGCATTCAATGGAAATTGTGAAACCGTGGGCCAGACCGGCGTTGTTTGCGTGCGGCCCGAAAACCTCTCGATCTCGGCGGAAACCACGCCAGGCGGCAACCACGTTGCGGCCCTGATCGAGGACTTCATCTTCCACGGTGACCATGTGCGCGTGAAGCTCTCGGCACCGGGGATGAGCGAGATCTACGTCAAGACTCCAGCGCGCAGCATTGACCTTCCAGCCAAGGGCGTGGCCGTCACGCTGTGCTGGGAGCCGGCATACGCCCGCGCGTTCGCGTCGTGACGTTCCAGGCACAACAGACAAACTTCTGAGGACACATCATGGGCCGGACGACCACGATCATCATCGCTGCAGCCGCCGCCGTCGTCATCCTTGCGGGCGTGCTGCTCTTCATGCTGGGCCGCGGATCCGAGAAGGCCGTGAACCAGCTCGACGCGGAACTCAGCGACATGGAACTCCCGAGCCCCGACGGCTCGCCCGCCCCTGTCGGCGGTCCCGGCAAGGGCAGCGAGGGCTCGCTCGTCGTCGTGTCGTGGGGTGGCGCCTACACGAAGAGCCAGGTCGAGGCCTACCACAAGCCGTTCGAGGCGAAGACGGGCCAGAAGATCAATTCGATCGACTACAATGGCGGTGTTGCCGAGATCAAGGCGATGGTCGAGGCCGGCAACGTGACGTGGGACGTCGTCGACATGGAAATGGCAGACGCCCAGCGCGCCTGTGACGAGGGGCTGCTCGAGAAAGTCGATGCGGGCACGCTGCCGCCGGCGCCGGACGGAACACCGGCCATCCAGGACTTCGTGCAGAACGGCATCACGCCCTGCGCCGTGACGACGATCCTGTTCAGCCATGTGGTTGCGTTCGACAAGACGAAGTTCGAGAAGGCCATTCCCTCGAAGCTCGCCGACTTCTTCGACGTGAAGACGTTCCCTGGCAAGCGTGGCATGCGCAAGACGAGCCCGAAGATCAACCTCGAGATGGCGCTGCGCGCGGACGGCGTGCCGGGCGACAAGGTCTACGAGGTGCTCGGTACCAAGGAGGGCGTCGACCGCGCCTTCAAGAAGCTCGATACGATCAAGGATCACGTCATCTGGTGGGAAGCCGGCGCTCAGCCGCCGCAGCTCCTCGCCGACGGCGAAGTGACGATGACGACGGCCTATAACGGCCGCATCTTCGACGCCACGGTCATGGAGAACAAGCCGTTCGAGATCATCTGGGATGGCCAGCTGCTCGAGCTCGACGTCCTTGCCGTGGTCAAGGGTTCAAAGAAGCTGGACAAGGCGATGGAGTTCATTGCCTTCGCAACGGACACGCAGCGCCTCGCCGACCAGGCAAAGTGGATCGCCTATGGCCCGGCGCGCAAGTCGTCGCTGTCGCTGGTGGGCAAGCACGCCGAGAAGGGCGTCGACATGCAGCCGCACATGCCGAATGCGCCGGAGAATTCAAAGAACGCCATCCAGATCGATTTCCAGTGGTGGGCCGACCACCAGGAGGAGCTGAACCAGCGCTGGGCGGCGTGGCTGGCGAAGTAGTCTGAGGGACTGACGGGGGGACGACAACAGGTGGCTACGGGCGGGATCAGCCTTGCGGAACAGTACCGGCGCTCGGGCAAACGCGCGCGCCGCGCGACGTTCATGCTCGTCCTGCCGCTGATCGCCTTCCTGATTGTCACCTTTGTCCTGCCGATCGCCTCGATGCTGACGCGCAGCTTCGAGGACAGCACGGTTGCCGACATCCTTCCGCGCACAGCCGCCGCGCTTCGCGCCTGGGACGGCAAGGGGCGCCCGCCCTTCAGCGCCTATTCGGCGCTCGCCGATGACCTCGTCCGCGCCCACAATACGGGACAGATCGGCAAGGTCGCGACGCGCATGAACTTCGAGCGGGCCGGCATGCGCTCGCTGATGATCAAGACGGCGCGCGAGGCGCATACGTTCGAACCGCCCTATGCGCAGGCGTTCAACCAGATCGACCTGCAGTGGAGCGATCCCGAACTGTGGGGCGCCCTGCGCCATGCCGCGGCGACAGCGACCTCCGGCTACTACGTCTCGGCGCTCGACCAGACGCGCAAGGCCGATGGCAGCTGGATACCGAAGCCCGAGGAAGACCAGATCTACATCACGCTGTTCGCGCGGACGATGGTGGTCGCCGCCGGCGTGACGGCCCTGTGCTTCCTGCTTGGCTATCCGCTGGCCTACTACATCGCCCATCTTGACGAGCGCAGCCGCAACCTCGTGCTCATCCTCGTGCTGCTGCCGTTCTGGACTTCACTGCTCGTCCGCACGACGGCCTGGATTGCCCTTCTGCAAACGAATGGCGTCGTGAACGACGTCGTCGCTGCCGTTGCTGGAGAAGGCGCACGGCTCGAGCTCATCCACAACATGACCGGCACGATCATCGCGATGACGCATATCCTGCTGCCGTTCATGATCCTGCCGACCTACAGCGTGATGCTGTCGGTGCCCCCGGCGCTGAAGCGCGCGGCCGTGTCGCTGGGTGCGGCGCCATGGACGGCCTTCTGGCGCGTCTACTTCCCGATGACGCTGCCGGGTGCTGCCGCAGGCGCGCTCCTCGTGTTCATCCTCGCGCTTGGCTACTACATCACGCCGGCCCTCGTCGGTGGCCGGACGGGCCAGCTCATCTCGAACATGATCGAGTTCCACATGAAGACGTCCCTCAACTGGGGACTTGCGGCGGCCCTGGGCGGCATCCTGCTCAGTGCGGTGCTGGTGCTCTATGTCTTCTACGCACGCCTCGTGGGCATGAACAGGCTGAGGCTCGGCTGACATGGCAGATCCGAAGAAGCGCTGGGACCAGAGCTCATTTGACGCCGGCATCAATCGCTGGTTCGCGATGGGCGTACTCGCGTTCCTTCTGGCACCGCTGCTGGTCGTCATCCCGCTCTCGTTCAACGCAGAGCCCTATTTCAGCTTCACCGAGAAGATGCTGACGCTGCAGCCGGACGGTTTCTCGCTGCGCTGGTACCGGGACATCATCGAGAACCCGCAATGGCTCGAGGCGATGAAGAACAGCGTTGTCATTGCGCTTGCCTCCACTGCGCTGGCGACCGTGCTTGGAACGCTCGCCGCGATGGGTCTGGCGCGCAGCAACATGCCCTTCCGCGACTTCTTCATGGCGCTGCTGATTTCGCCGCTGATCGTGCCGATCGTGATTGCGGCCGCGGGCATGTATTTCTTCTATTCAAGCGTCGGCCTTGCCCAGACCACGCTCGGGATCATCTTTGCGCATACCGCACTGGGTGTACCCTTCGTTGTCATCACGATGACGGCGACGCTCTCTGGCTTTGACCAGAACCTGATCAAGGCGTCGTCCAGCCTGGGTGCTGATCCGTTCACGACCTTTTTCCGCGTGACGCTGCCGCTGGTGGCGCCGGGCATGATCTCCGGGGCGCTGTTTGCCTTTGCCGCGTCGTTCGACGAAGTGGTCACCGTGCTGTTCCTGGGCGGCCCCGAGCAGCGCACGATCCCGCGCCAGATGTGGTCCGGCATCCGCGAGCAGATCAGCCCGACCATCCTGGCGGTCGCGACGCTGCTGATCATCTTCTCGTCGCTGCTGCTGCTGACCGTGGAAATGCTGCGCCGCTGGCACACGCCGCCTTCGGGCCAGAAGTAGGCTGCTGCGTTGGGGCGGTGGGGCGGTTGTGAAGGAAGATTTTTCACGCAAAGACGCAAAGTAGAGAAGACGCAACGAAGTGAAGATGCGTTTGGTTTGGTGCGCGCGTCGGCGAATTCTTTCCGGCGCGCGTCGCGCGCCTGAGTCTTTCTTTTTGCGGCTTTTCTACTTTGCGTCTTTGCGTGATCCACTTTCGACGGTGCGGCTGCCGCCCGGGTAGTAAGAGGGCTGACACAAAGGCACAAAACAGAAAAGGCACAACGAAGTGAATCTTGGCGCGCAAAGCGCGCCGGGAGAGCATCTCTAACGCGCCAGCCTCAACCCGATGTCACCCATTGTGCCTTTTCTGTTTTGTGCCTTTGTGTCAACGACCCTTGCGACCTCAACGCG
>CAZYFM010000052.1:0-21837 GCA_964646885.1 uncultured Flavobacteriaceae bacterium | reverse complement strand
GCTCGACTCGAAAACCGGCGGCGGCTCGTTTCTTTACCACCTGACCAACGAGAACAACGACGCACTGGTCGCCGTGGGTTTCGTGATCCATCTCAACTACGAGAACCCCTGGCTGTCGCCGTTCGACGAGTTCCAGCGCTTCAAGACGCATCCGTTCATCAAGCCACTGTTCGAGGGTGGCAAGCGGCTGGCGTACGGCGCCCGCGCGATCAACGAGGGCGGCCTGCAAAGCGTGCCGAGGCTCTCGTTCCCGGGAGGTGCGCTGATCGGCTGCAGTGCCGGCTTCGTGAACGTGCCGCGCATCAAGGGCAGCCACAACGCCATGAAGACCGGCATGCTGGCCGCCGAGGCGGCGTTCGAGGCCATCGCGCATGACCGCGCGGGCGACGAGCTTGTCGAATACACGACAGCCTACGAAGGCAGCCACGTCTATCGTGACCTGAAGCGCGTGAGAAACGTGAAGCCGTTCTGGAGCCGCTTCGGCACCGTGCTGGGCGTGGGCTTCGGCGGCGTCGACATGTGGATCAACCAGATCTTCGGCACGAGCTTCTTCACGCTCAAACATGGCAAGCCCGACTACGCGTCGCTGAAGCCCGCCAGCGAGTGCAAGCCGATCATCTACCCGAAGCCCGATGGCGTGGTGAGCTTCGACAAGCTGTCCTCGGTCTTCCTGTCGGGAACGAACCACGAGGAAGACCAGCCCATCCACCTGACGCTGAAGGACGCGTCGGTACCCATTTCGAAGAACCTTCCCATGTACGACGAACCCGCGCAGCGCTACTGCCCGGCCGGCGTCTACGAGGTCGTGCGGGACGATTCCGGCAGAAATCCGCGGTTTGTGATCAACGCTCAGAACTGCGTCCACTGCAAAACTTGCGATATCAAAGATCCCGCGCAGAACATAAACTGGACCACGCCGGAAGGCGGGGGCGGGCCGACATATCCGAATATGTAACCGGTTCGTGCTAGCCTGATCTGACTGTTGGGGAAGCGCATCGTGGTGAGCAAGCAAGCTGTCAGGTGGATTGCCTTCATCACGGCGCTGAACTGCGGCGCGGTGCTTGCGCTGACGCAGTGCTCTTCATTCGAGGGGCTGCGGCCACAGCCGCAGCAGGCAGCCTCTGACAGCCGCCTGGGAAGCTATCTGGCGGGTCGCTTCGCCGTCAGCGAGCGGGATCCGCGGGCGGCAGCCCTCTACTTCAAGTCGGCCCTGAAGTTCGATCCGGAAAACCCGGCGCTGCTCGAGCGCGTGATGCTGAGCGAAGTGGCCAATGGCAAGATCGATGATGCCGCGACCCACGCCGAGACGCTGCTGGCCCGGATCCCCGATGCCAAGCTCCCGAACCTCGTGATCGGCGTGCGCGCCTTGCGCGATGCCGGCTACGCGAAGGCGCGTCAGGCCCTGTCGCGCATCAGGGACAACCCGGCCGCCGAAATCGCGGCCAAGGTCGGCGTAGCCTATGCCCATTACGCGGAAGGAAACATCGAGGCCGCAGGAACCACGCTGACGTCGCTCGTGGACAGTGGTGCCACGCGGGCCTTTGCGCTGTATCACCTCGCATTGATCAAGGACCTCTCCGGCAAGCAGGCCGAAGCGCTGAAGGATTTCGAGGAGGCCAACAGGCTCTCCGGTGGCGAGTCCCTGCGCATCCTCGAAGCCTACGGCAATCATCTGGCAAAGATGGGCAGGACGGCACAGGCTCGCGAGGTATTCGAGACATTCCTGCAGCGGTTGCCCGACAATCCCATCATCAGCCGCGACCTCGCGCGCCTTGAGGCAGGACAAGCGCCCGAGCGCATCGTGACGAATGCGCGACAGGGAATGGCCGAGACGCTTTACGGGATCGCCGCCAGCGTGGCGGACGAGAAGGCCTTCGACGTCCCGGTCTTCTATCTGCAACTGGCGCTGGCACTCGACCCCGGACATGAGATGTCGCTGTCGCTGCTGGGCGACCGTCTTGAATCCGTCGAGCGCTATGAAGAAGCGATTGCCGTCTACGAGCGCGTTCCGCCCACATCTGCCGTGCATGCCTCGATGCGCCAGCAGATCGCGCAGAACCTCCAGCGCCTGGAACGACCCGACGAGGCGATCCGCGTGCTCAAGGCGGCGCTGAACGGCACGAAGGATGATCTGCGGACTTATGCGGGAATTGCCGACGTCCAGCGCGCCGAAGAACGTTTCGAAGACGCGGTAGAGAACTATTCGAAGGCGATTGCGCTGGTGAAGAAGCCGGAAGAGCGCCACTGGCTGCTCTTCTATACGCGCGGGATTGCCTACGAGCGCGCCAAGCGCTGGCAGGAATCAGAGGCGGACCTGAAGCTCTCGCTGAAGCTGAAACCCGAGAACCCCGGCGTCATGAACTACCTCGCCTATTCCTGGGTCGATCGCGGCGTGAACGTGCCCGAGGCGCTTGCGATGCTGAAGCGGGCGGTGGCCATGCGCCCCGAGGACGGCTTCATCGTCGACAGCCTGGGCTGGGCGTACTTCAAGTTGGGCCAGTACGATGAGGCCGTGAAGTACCTCGAACAGGCCATCCTGCTCGAACCCGGACTTGCCGCAATCAATGATCACCTCGGAGACGCCTACTGGAAAGTCGGCCGACACAACGAGGCCCGCTTCCAGTGGCAGCACGCGCTGACGATGAAGCCCGAGAAGGACGAGGAGCCCAGGATCCGGCGCAAGCTGGAGGTGGGTCTGGGTGAAGTCGCTTCGGGTCCGTCCACCGAAGAGAAGAAAAACTGAAGGACAAGGCGTGAAGCGTTTTGCTCCTGCAAAGGTCAACCTCTTCCTGCATGTCGGAGACCGCCGTCCCGACGGCTATCACGATCTGCTGAGCCTGGTGGTGTTCGCCAATTGCGGAGACACGATCAGTGTCGCTCCGGGCAGCAACGGCGCCACGTTGGAGGTCACCGGACCCGCAGGCGCTGGCCTGGACGCCTCTCCATCCAACCTTGTGCTGAAGGCCGAAGCCTCACTCCGCGCTTGGGCGCGCGAGCAGGGCCACGCAACCCCTGCCGTCACCATCAGTCTTGAAAAGAACCTGCCGCTGGCATCGGGCGTAGGCGGTGGATCGACGGATGCCGCAGCGACGCTGCTGGCCCTGGCCGAGCACTGGTCCTTGCCGATCGCCGCCGATGACCTGGCCCGCCTCGGCCGAAGCATTGGCGCCGACGTGCCCGTGTGCCTGCGCGCATTGCCGACACTCATGTCGGGAGACGGGGACAGGCTGGAACCCGCGCCGGCCTTGCCTGCCTTCGGACTGGTCCTCGTCAATCCGCGCGTTGAGGTGCCCACAGCACGCGTGTTCGCGGCGCTCGACGTGCGCACCGGCACCTGGCCTGTGCCATTTCCGGCCCGCACGGATGATCTTCGCGGATTTGTTGCGTGGCTGGACAGGACCTCGAATGACCTTGCCTCGCCGGCAAAGCTCATCGCCCCCGCAATCCTGCGCGCCGAACAGGCGCTCGTGGCCTCGACGGGATGCCTGCTTGCGCGCATGTCGGGAAGCGGCGCGACATGCTTTGGAATCTATCCGTCGATCGAGGCCGCACGCACGGCGGCGCGCGAGATCACGCAGTCCCGGCCGGACTGGTGGGTGTCGGCGGCGTCACTATACGGTCAGTAGGCGCGGCTGACGCAGAACTCTGCAAGCTCGTGCAGGGCGCGACGCATCGGGCTGTCCGGAAACACATTGAGCGCAGCGCAGGCCTGGTCCGCAAAGCCGCGGGCGCGCGTCACGGTATCCGCGAGCGCCTGGTGCTTCTCGATGAGATGGATCGCGTGCGTCAGGTCGGCATCCGTCTGCGTCTTGTGCACCATTGTGCGGCGCCAGAACTCGGCTTCTTCCGCATTCGCCTTGGCCAGTGCCAGGATGACGGGCAGGGTAAGCTTGCCCTCGCGGAAGTCATCACCGACGGCCTTGCCCATCATCGCTTCGCGACCGGAGTAATCGAGCGCGTCATCGACGAGCTGGAAGGCGATGCCAAGGTTCTGGCCGTAGGACTTCAGCGCCATCTCGCGCAGCTCGTCGGCCTGCGCGATCACGGCGCCCGCTTCCGACGCGGCCGCGAACAGGGCAGCAGTCTTGGCGGCGATGATCTTGAGATAGGTCTCCTCGGCGACGCCGATATTGCCCTTGGCGCTGAGCTGCATCACTTCGCCCTCGGCGATGACGGCGGCGGCGTTGGACAGGATGCTCAGGACGCGGAGGCTTCCCGTTTCGACCATCAGCTGGAAGGAGCGCGAAAACAGGAAGTCGCCCACAAGCACGCTCGGCGAGTTGCCCCAGATCACGTGCGCGGCGGCCTTGCCACGGCGCAGGTCGCTTTCGTCGACGACGTCGTCATGCAGCAGCGTGGCGGTGTGGATGAACTCGACGGCCGTGGCGAGACGGATGTGCCCGAGCCCCTGGTAGCCGCAGACCTGGGCGGCGGCGAGGGTCAGCATGGGCCGCAGACGCTTGCCGCCTGAATTGATGATGTGCCCTGCGAGCTCGGGGATCAGCGGGACATCGCTGCGCATGCGCTCTAGGATCAGGCTGTTGACGTGCTGGAGATCGTTCTCCACCAGCCGGTACAGTCGCTCCACGGCACCTTTCTGGTCGATCACACCCTTGGTCAGTCGCTGAATCGCACGCAAGATGATTTGACCCGCTGTTGGGGCGCAGTAGGATGCGCCAGGTGGCCGTTGACCGGGGGACATTGAATCCGGGCAGGCCCCCGGGTCAAGGGTGTCCAAGGTCACGGCGGGCCAATGGTCGAGCTTATGCGCAGTAACGATCTGGTGTTGCTTTCTTATGTTCGCGCATTGCTGCAATCCGAGCACATTCGTTACGTCGGCCTGGACGAGCACATGAACATCATGGACGGCAACATCAGTGCGATCCCGCGGCGGCTGATGGTTGACGACGCGGATCTGCTGAAGGCGCGCCGCCTGCTTTCCGACGCGGGGCTGGGTGATGTCCTCAGGCCCTGATCAGCGTCCAAAGGCCGCAGCGGAGGGCCTGACCAGCGACGACTTTCTGGGCGGTCGCCTGCGCATTCTACAGCCGGTGAAGGGGTTCAGGGCAGGGCTCGACGCCGTCATGCTGGCCGCGGCAGTCCCCGCGCGCGAACGTCAACTGGTTTGCGATCTCGGCAGTGGCGTGGGCACGGCAGGACTGTGCGTGGCTGCGCGCGCAGGAAAAATCGATCTGACGGCCGTCGACAGCGACACACGCGCGCTGGAACTCGCGGCGCAGAACGCGGTGCGCAATGACGTCACCTCGGCGTTCACCCCTTTGGAAGCCGACCTGCAGGGTCGTGCGCGCAGCCTCCCGCGGCAGCATTTTCATCACGTGCTCACAAACCCGCCATTTCATGATGGCGCACGCGGAACAGCCGCGCCCGATGCACGAAAATCGGCGGCGCGCACGATCGCGGGCCCAGATCTGTTCCACTGGCTGAGGCTCGCACGCGCGATAACGCGCCCGCGCGGGACCGTCACGGCCATTCTCCCGCCAGCGCAGCTGGGGCTCGCGCTGTCAGCCCTGTCGGCAAATGGAGACGGTGTGGCAGTGTTTCCGCTCTGGCCGGCGCAAGGCGTCCCCGCGAAACGGCTGATCATCCGTGCACAAATGAATTCCAGGGCGCCGTTGGTCATGAACCAGGGTCTCGTGCTGCATCGCGCCGATGGAAGACCGACGGCCGAAGCGGAAGCGATCTTGCGGCACGCAGGCGCACTGTCTACATAGGCTTCATGGCAAACGGCTGGACAAAGAAGGCGTGGCGGCTGGTCTCCGGATCAGGTGCGCCCACCGTATCCGTGATGCGCCTCAGCGGCGCAATCGGCATGAGGACGGGACTGAGCCGCGGGCTCAGCCTTGCAGGCGTTTCTGATTCGCTCGAGAAACTGTTTGCAGATCCGGACGCCGAGGCGGTTGCCCTCATCATCAATTCACCCGGCGGCTCGCCGGTCCAGTCCGCCCTGATCCACGACCGGATCAGGAAGCTTGCGGACGACGCGCAGGTCGAGGTGCTGACATTCGCCGAGGATGTTGCGGCCTCCGGCGGATATATGCTGGCGCTTGCCGGAGACGAGATCTACGCACACGAAAACTCCATCGTCGGATCAATCGGCGTCGTGTCGGCGGGTTTCGGATTCCAGGCTCTCATCGAGAAGATCGGAATCGAGCGGCGCGTCCACACGTCAGGCGAACGCAAGGCGATGCTGGATCCGTTCCGCCCCGAAGACCCGCGTGATGCCGCCCACCTCGAAGCCCTGCAGAAGGAAGTGCACGAGAGCTTCAAGGCGATGGTGCGTACCCGCCGAAAGGGAAAGCTGTCCGGCAGTGAGGACGACCTGTTTTCGGGGATGTTCTGGACCGGCGCCACGGCGAAGAAGCTGGGTCTCGTCGACGGGCTGGGCGACCTGCGTTCCGTGTGCGAGCAGAAATACGGCGAGGACGTCGAGTTCCGCCTCGTGCAGCCCCGACGCTCATGGTTTGGCAATGAAAAGGCGGGCGTTTCGATCGGTGCGCTGCCGCCACGCTGGGCGGACACGCTGCTGGAAACGCTTGAAGAGCGTGCACTGTGGGCGAGGTTTGGGCTATAAGGTCCCATGTTCTGGATTCTCGCCCTGCTCGCCATCGGAGCCCTCGCTTACTTCGCGATCAAGGGCCGGATGATTCGCATGCAGCAGGAATTCCAGGAAGCCCTGCGCCGCGCGCAGCAGGGCCGCAAGTCGAGCCTGCCGTCCGAGGACATGGTGAAGTGCGAGGCCTGCGGAACCTATTCCGCGCCGACCCAGCTCAGGAATTGCGGCAAGCCGGAATGTCCCTATCGCAAGCCGGCGATTGAATGAGCCGTACAGACCGGACCTACAATCTCAACGGCGCGTTCAAGCCGCCGACCCGGCGTCGCGCGGACCTCGACGGTCCTGATTTCTTTCCTACGCCCGCCTGGGCCACGCAGGCCCTCGTCGAGAACGAACCGTTCGAAGGGTCGATTTGGGAATGTGCCTGCGGCGACGGCGAGATGGCCCGCGTGCTGAAGGCCGCAGGCTACACCGTGAGGGCCACCGACCTGTACGCGCGCGGATACGGAAAGGCGGGTGTCGACTTCCTGGAAGCGACGAGGCCTTGCGACAACATCGTGACGAACCCTCCCTACAACGCGGCTGAAGCCTTCGTGGCGCAGGGTCTCAAGCTTGCGCGCCGCAAGTTCGCCCTGCTGCTGCGCCTGGCCTTTCTCGAAGGAGCCAATCGCGCCAACACGATTTTCCTGAAGCATCCGCCGGCGCGGGTGTGGGTGTTCAGTGAGCGCATCACCTTCTACATGAAGGACGCGGAGCGGGCCGGCAGCGGCACCACGGCCTATGCGTGGTTCGTGTGGGACGCGCACGCTCAGGGCGCAACCGAATTGCGCTGGTTCAAGCCCGGCTTCAAGCGCGCGCTGACAAAAGCTTAAGGCACGACACCAGCGTGGTGAACGCCCGCATCCTGATCGGGAACCGGAACCCGAAACAGCCGGGCAGCCACAAATCCCCTACGACACCCGCCATTCATCATCCGATTTGCGCAGGATTGCAGTGCAGCATAACGTGGAGCCAACAAGCATTGGAATCACGCAACTCATGACAATCACCATGGACGGCACGGAAAGCGCAGCGCCGCGCGAGCGCGATGGCCTGACCTATCCGTTTCCTGCCAAGCCGGAACCCGGCCAGTCGATCGAGGTCGCGCCGGGTATTCACTGGATCCGGCTGCCGCTGCCATTCCAGCTCAACCATATCAATGTCTGGGCGCTCGAGGATGGTGATGGCCTCGCGCTCGTTGACACCGGCATCAACTCGCCATCGGTGCAGGAACTCTGGCAGCAGGTGTGGAAGGGGCTGGGCGGCAAGCGCGTGACGCGCATCTTCGTCACGCATCTTCATCCCGACCATGTGGGGCTTGCAGGGTGGATCAGCGAAGTCCATGGCGCGCCGCTGCACATGTCGCGCACGGACTACCTGCTGTGCCGCACGCTTGTCATGGATACGGGACAACCGGCACCGGAAGAGGGTGTGGCCTTCTACAAGGCGGCCGGATGGTCCGAGGCGTCGCTTGAGGTGTACCGCAAGCGCTTTGGTGGTTTCGGCGCTGGGGTCTACAAGCTTCCGCAATCATACATTCGCCTGATCGAGGGACAGGAATACGTGATCGGCGGCAATCGCTGGCGCGTTGTCGTGGGGCGCGGACATGCGCCCGAGCATGCCTGTCTCTGGTGTCCGGAGAAAAAGCTGATGATCTCAGGCGACCAGATCCTGCCACGCATTTCTTCGAACGTCAGTGTGTTCCCGACCGAGCCCGAGGCCAATCCATTGCAGGAGTGGCTGGATTCCTGCCGCCACCTGCGTGACCTCATTCCGGATGACACGCTGGTACTTCCGGCGCACAACGAGCCTTTCCGCGGCGTGCGTACGCGCATGACGCAACTCATCGACGATCATGAAGGCGGTATGGGGAAGATCCTCGAGATGTGCCGCGAGCCGAAGAAGGCCGTGTCGGTCTTTCCCGCGCTGTTCCGCACCAAGATCACGTCCGGCAATTACGGCATGGCGACAGGCGAGAGCCTGGCCCATCTCAATTGCCTGCTTGCGCGTGGATTGCTCACGCGCAAGCGGGACGAGAACGGCGTGGACTGGTACCAGACCGCCTGAGGGCCGTTACCAGCGCGTCTTCAGTGTCACGAGGCCGGCAACAGCGTCCTCGCTGGCTTCGCCACCGACATTCTGCTGGTAGATGAAATTGGCCTGCAGTGACGTGTCGGCGGACAGCTTCGTCGTATAGCCAAGCTCATAGTCCGTTTCCGGGGTCGAGCTCGCCAGCGAGACCGTTTCCTGCGTGTAGATGATCTCGCGATCCGCGGTCACGCCGGTCGATGCATACATCGTCGCCGTGCCCGAGGTGACGTGCAGCGGGCGGGAAACGGCAAAGCCAAGGCTGTCGTCATCCTCGAAGATTCCCTCCTTCGCGATGGCAATGCCATAGGCCTGGGACTCGATCTCCGAATAGGCCTGCACGATGCTGCCGGCCACAGGCGACGCCTGGGTTCGGCCGAGGCTCCACGAAGCCGAAAGGTTCCACTTGTCGCCGAGGTCGAGTTTCACGGCAGTGCCCACCGATGCGGTGGTCGCATCCGAGGTCAGCGCCAGCGCGCCGCTCTCGGTCGAGCCGAGGAGGCTGTTCTGTTCTTCCGTCAGTCCAACCGAAACGCCGGCCGTACCCCAGGGAGCAAAGTTCCAGCTCATCGCGGCCAGCGTGCTCTGTGCCGAGCGCGTGTGCTCCGCATCCTGCGTCAGGCGCGACAGCGTGCGGTCATCCGCCAGCACTTCCGTGTACATCGCCGTCTCTTCGACGTCGTTGCTCTGGGAGTAGCCGAAGGAGAAAGTCACACTGTCGTTCAGGCGGACGGCGGCAGCGCCGAAGTCGCCGCCATCGGCAAGTGCCAGGAACGGCGAATTGAGTGCCGAAGCCGACATGTAGAGCCCGTCAAACCTGTCATCTGCCGCAACATCAAGCGCATTGACGCGGCCCTGCAGGGACGCGTTGTGACCAAAGCTCAGCGTGGTCGTATCCGAAAGGCGCGCCGTCACCACCATGTCGGAGACGGTGTCTTCCGGGTCCTGCGTGAAGCCCAGCGACATCACGGCGTTCTCGCTCGTGTCCTCCACGAAGCCACTGGCGCTGTAGCCGTTGCCGGCATAGGAGACGAACTGGGACGACCATGACGCGCGGGAAATCACGTCGGCAAGGCTGACCGCGCTCGAGGCAACGGATTGCGTGAGGTCGGTCGTGTAGTCGCGACCAAACGCATCGAAGAACATCACGTTGCGCGCGAGCGCTGAGTTGCGAAGGCCGACGCCAAGCGTTCCGGAAATGCCGGAACCGGACACCTGGCCCGAGCCGGATGCTTCACCCGTGGTGGATCCCGATGTTGCGATGGTTGTCGTGCCGAGCGGGGCGAGGGCTGCCGTCAGGTTGACAAGGCCTCGTCCATAGACGGCGTCCGTTCCCGGAGCACCGAGATCGGTCGCCGACTGCAGCAGGATTTCCACGACCTGCTTGTTTGTCAGGAAGGGTGATGCTCCGAGGACGCGCGCGGCGACGCCCGACACGTATGGTGTCGCCATCGACGTACCGGACATGTAGGCGTAGCCGCTGTTGAGGTAGGTGGAGCGGATGCTCTCGCCCGGCGCGACCAGGAATACGTCCTTGAAACAGCGCGTGACGCCGCCGGACGCGGCACAGCCGCCATTGCCCGGTGTCTGCGAGAAGGACGAGATCTGGTTTGATCCGTTCACCGAACCGACAATGATCATGCTGCCACCAATACCCGACTGGGTCGCGTAGGCGGCAGGGTAACCGGGCGCAAGCGCATTGCCGGAGTTTCCGGCGGCAGCAACGATGACGGCCGTGGAGGCGGCGGTCTGCAGGGGCGCCACGAGCGTCGACGAAGGTGACGCGCCGCCAAGGCTCATGCTGATGATCTTCGCGCCGGACTGCGCCGCATAGGTGATGCCCTGGGCGACGGCCGTGTAGGAGCCGCTTCCATTGCCATCAAGCACCTTCACGGCAAGCAATGAGGCACCCGGCGCCACGCCCGTGGTGCCGGTTCCGTTCGCGGCGGCGGCGATGATGCCGGCCACGTGGGTACCGTGTCCATGATTGTCATTGCCCTGCGCGGATGCACCGGCGCAGGCCGTTGTCGTGCCGAAGCATGCGCCACCCGACGCGATGCGTCCTGAAAACTCGGGATGGCTCAGCTGGATGCCCGTGTCAACGACGGCAACAAGCACGCCCGCACCTGTATTGTTCGGCGGTGTCGGCGTTGTTGGCGGGGTCGGTGGCGTGGGGGTCGTGGGTGTCTTCTTTTTCTTCGGTGCACGGGCCGACACCGTCACGTCGTCATAGTTCACAAGCCAGTACTCGGCGGGCACTTCCTCGGTTGCCGGTTCAGTGGCCGACCCGAAATACCATTCGGATGACTGGACAGGAGCCGCGTGGGCGCCAAGGGGCAACAGGCAGGCGCCAAGCATCAGGAGGGACATGCGGGTCGAAGGGGACATAGTGAACTCCGGCAGAAATGAGCCCGATCATGCCCTGCACCGGACTAATACTTGGTTCGCCTGACACCCTGATTTTTCGGAAAAACACGCACGATTTTTCGGAATCCTGAATTCTGATCCTTAACAAATGGTAAACGCCGGTCAGGCACCATTTCCAAAGGTTTCCGGATAGGCATGCAGGGCGGCGGTGCCGCCGGTGTGCAGGAAAGCGATGGTCTGCTCGCGCGTGAACTTTCCGCGCCGGACATGGCTGATCAGGGCCGCCATCGCCTTTCCGGAGTAGACGGGGTCGAGAAGCAGGCCTTCCGTTTGCGCCGCCATCAGCACGGCTTCGCGCATCCCATCCGTCGGAATGCCATACCCTTCGCCGACATGACCATCGATCACGTGGATCCGGTCCTGGATGTCGCGCGGCGCACCCGCCAGCAAGGTGATCGTTTCAAGGGCCTGCTTGTGCGCTTCAGCGGCGATGTCCGCGCCGCTCTTCTTGTAGACATTGACGCCCATGATGCGGGTGGAGCTGCCTGTGAGAGCGGCACCGGCAACCAAGCCTGCCTGCGTGCCGCAGCTCGACGAGGCATGCACGATCGCATCGATGCGATGTCCAAGTGACTGCGCCTGCAGGGAGAGCTCCTCGAAGGCATCGACATAGCCGAGAGAGCCAACGGCACTCGACCCACCAATGGGGATGACGTGAGCCTTGCGCCGGGCAGAGGCGTGCTCGCCAAGGATCCGTTGCAGCGCTTCGCCAGCCTTGTCGCCCGCGACCGGGTGAAGCCGCGCGCCAAACAACTGGTCGAGAAGCACGTTGCCGTTCGTCTCGTAGGCCGTTGACCGGTTCGCCACCATGTCGATGAGGATGAGGTCGCACAGAAGTCCCGCCTTCGCCGCCGCTGCCGCCGTCTGGCGCGCGTGGTTGGACTGCAGCGCACCAAACGTGATGACGGCCTGGCACTCATTGCGTAGGGCGTCGCCGATCAGGAACTCGAGCTTGCGCGTCTTGTTGCCCCCTGTACCCAGTCCCGTGCAGTCATCCCGCTTGACGAGCAGGGTGGGGCAGGAAGGTCCCAGGGCGGCGCGCAACCGGTCCATGCGCTCCAGTGGCGTGGGCAGATGGGCAAGGCGGTGCCTGGGGAATGCGCTTGTCAGCATCTGTCGTCTTCCTGTTCAGTCGCGGCTTGAATCGGTCTGGAGCATCTTACGCTGAAGACGGGCAATTGGGCCGTCCCGCTGCGTCAAAGTGTTGGGAATGTCCATCACCGCGTCGGCCACTCCCACCGAACGTGCTCGGCCGCATCCACGAAGGTCTCTCCGAACTCCTTTCGGAGGCCGAAGCATTTCGCGCCTTCGCCTGCCAGGGCTTCGACGAGGGGCGCAGCATGGGTGACGACGATGATCTGGGACTGTGCACTCGCACGCACGATCAGCCGGGCCAGCGCCGGCAGAAGATCACGATGCAGGCTGGTCTCGGGTTCGTTGAGAACCATGAGTGTCGGCGGGCGCGGCGTCAGCAGCGCGGCCGTGAGAAGGAGGTATCGCAACGTGCCGTCGGACAGTTCGGCGGCCTTGAGGGCGCGAAGCAAGCCCTTTTGCCGAAGCGAAAGTTCGAACATCCCGTCAGATGCGCGAATGTCGACGGCGCTGCCGGGGAACGCGTCATCGATGACGTCATTGAAGCCGTCGGCATCGCCGATCTCGAATATGGTCTGAACCGCGGCTGCAAGGTCGGATCCATCATCGGAAAGGACTGTTGTCCTCGTCCCGATCTGCGGTACGCGCGAAGCCGCCTGCCTGTCCGTGCGCAGGTGGTCATAAAAGCGCCAGCCGCGCATGCGCTCGCGCAGCTCCAGGAGCTCCGGCGCATCGGACGGGCTCACGGCATGCATCATCATGCTTTCAAACGGAGCGAGGTCGCTCCGGAGGAGCTTGCGTTTCGACGGTCCCGCCATCGCCGTGACGGCTGGCCCCTTGCGAACGGCAAGCAGTGCGGCGGGGCGCAGGATCTCTCCGGCCCAGACGGCTTCGGTCTTGATCTCCGGATCCTGCGAAAAAAGTGTCCGGCTCGGGATCGGGAGACCGAGATCTATGGCGTATCCCAGATCCTCGCTGGAGAAACCCAGGCGGAGCGCGACGCGTTCTCGCCTGACAGTGCCTTCAATTTTCTGCTCTCCGGACTTCATCGACTTCGAAATCTGTTCGGGTCCGGCCCAGAGGGTCGAAGGCAGGCCGCCTTCGGACGCCAGGGAAGATACGATCCGGCCCTGCGCTGTCGCAGCAAGCAGCGAGATGGCTCGATAAAGGCTGGATTTGCCGGAACCGTTGGGCCCCGTCACGAGATTGAGCCTGTCCAGCGAAAGCTTCACGTCCCGGAGCGAACGATAGCCTGAGACGGCAATCTTGGTGAGCATGTTCGGGTTCACAGCTGGCTGGCAGGAGCTTGCCATTCTCTGTAGTAGTGTTGCAAGCAACCCGGAACGCCTGAACGGACCCGTGTTTTCATGTCAGACCGCATCATCATCGAGGACCGCGAGGAGCTGATCTTCCTCCTGTGCGAGGCTGCCGAATTCGAGCACGCGGTCATGTGCACCTACCTCTACGCCCTGTGGTCGCTCAGGCGCAGTACGGATGAAGGGGTGACGGCGGATGAGATGGCGGCGATCGAGAGCTGGCGCGCATCGTTGCGCACCGTGGCGCGCGAGGAAATGCTGCACCTCTGCCTCGTCAACAACATCCTCTCGGCGCTGGGCGCAGCACCGCATCTCTGGAAACCCGAGTTCCCGGTCCGGCCGGGACACTTTCCCGCCGACGTAATCATGCAGCTGCGTCCGTTCTCGGCGGAAGCCATCGACCATTTCCTCTACATCGAACGACCCGAAGGCCTCGACATTTCGGATGGCAGGGGCTTCGACCATCCGCATCACTATCATCGCGCTGCGCGACAGGGGCTCCTGTCACCGGCGGCGCAGGACTATGTCAGCCAGGGCCATCTCTATCACGGCATCCTGCAGGGACTGATCACGCTATCGCAGGCATGGGGCGAAGACCGGCTGTTTGTGGGACACGACGATGCGCAGGTGGGTGGCGCCGAGTTTGGCCTTCCGGGTCTCTTCAAGGTCACGGGTCTCGAGAGCGCAAGGCGGGCGATCGAGGAAATCGTCACGCAGGGCGAGGGCGCGCCGGCACAAAGCGAGACATCCCACTACGCGCGTTTCGCTGCAATGAAGGCAGAGCTTGCGGTGCTGCAGGAAGCGCGCCCGGCCTTTCGGCCCGCAAGGCCCGTCGTCGCCAATCCCGTTCTGGCGGGCGCCGATGGCTGCACGCTTGTTTCGGATGCCCTTGCCGCCAAGGTCGTGGATCTGGGAAACGCCGTCTATGCGCTGATGATGCGCGCGTTGGCGCAGGTCTTCTCGCCGGCGCCGCTGCCTCAGGAACTGCGCACGGGTCTGGCAATCGGCTCGACGGAGCTGATGTACGCGCTCCAGTGCCTGGGAGAATGCGCAACGACAGTGTCGGCGTCCGGCGGCGTGGCGCGGGCCGGCCTCACTTTTTCCCTGCCAAGATCCACCGGACAACTCGTGCAGAGCTGCGCAGGCCAGATCCTTGGCGAACGAACGCTTGAACTCGCAGGTGCCGCCCGATCGATTGCAGCGCATGTTGACCTCGCGGGCCTGGACGAACGACTTGAAAAGCTGGGCCAGCGTTTCACCGCCTTGCATGACCGCTTCGAGGCCCACATCGCGGTGTCGGTCGATCGCACGGCGAGGATCTCTGCACCGGCGCGGGCAGACGCGCCCGAGTTGGCGGATGATCCCAACACGGCATCGACGGACCGTATCAGGATCGCGTTCGATACGAAGCGATGCATCCACTCGCGCCATTGCGTTCTGGATGCGCCGCGCGTGTTCCGGGCAAACACGCCCGGAAAGTGGATCCACGCCGATGCAGCTTCGGTTGATGAACTCATACGCGTCGCGCGCAACTGTCCCTCCGGCGCCATCACCTACCAGCGTCGCGATGGCGGCCCCGATGAGGCGCCTCCGGATGTCAATGTCGTGCGTGTGCGGGAGAACGGTCCATACGCGGTGAGTGCAGACATCTCCCTGAACGGCGAGAGCTTGACGCGCGCCACGCTCTGCCGCTGCGGCCAGTCGAAGAACAAGCCCTTCTGCGACAACTCTCACATCGCAGCCCGTTTCTCGGCGACAGGCGAGCCGATGCCCGTCGACAGCGATCCGCTGGAGTTCCGCGGTGGCACGCTGTCGATTGAACCGCTTCCCGACGGGCCGCTCCAGGTGCTCGGTAATGTCGAGGTCTGTGCGGGCACCGGCCGCACGGTCATCCGCGCCCAGAACGTGCGTCTCTGCCGGTGCGGCGGATCATCCACCAAGCCGTTCTGCGACGGGACCCACGCCCGCATTGGCTTCCGGGGCTGAGACTACCCCGAAAGGATGCGTCAAAATGTTCTCTTTTTGTTTTCGGCGATTTCGGCTCTATTCCGCAGTGCAGATCGATAGCGTCGGAATCCGTTCAGGGGTGACGCCACGCCTCGCACTCATCCGGATTCTGCAACGCAGGGAGCCGCAGGTCAAAGCCAGCGCGTCCAGCGGAACACGGCAATCTCGATCACGATCAGGGTGACGAGTACCCAGAGCAGCATCCAGAATGCATTGGGATCATCCGCAAAGGGAATGTTGGCGAGGCTCACCCCGAACAGGGAAGTAATGAAACTCAGCGGCAACATGATGGCCGCGACGACGGTCAGCACATAGGAGTTGCGGTTCTGCCGCTCCGTGAGCCGGTTGAGCACTTCGTCCTGCACGACGCTGGCGCGTTCGCGAATGCTGTCGAGTTCTTCAACAAAGCGCGTGGCCTCGTCTGCGAGTTCCCTGAACCGCGCGGAGTCCACGCCGTCGAGGATTTCATGCCGCTCGCTCTGCAGCCGAGAAAAAGCCTCGCGCTGCGGCGCAAGGTGGCGCCGGAGGGAGATCGCGCGTTTGCGGGCCTGGGACAGCGCATCGCGCACTTTCGAGATTTCGCCTTCGACGACCTGCTCCTCAAGCGCGTCGACGGCATCGGAGAGTTCGTCCACCACGTGGCCCACGCGCAGGTGGAGGGCTCGCGCCAGGTCGAGAAGGCAATCCACTTCGTCGCGTGGTCCCTGTCCGCGCGCGAGCGCCTCCTGCACGTCGCGGGTCGCAAGCGAACGGCGCGAGCGTGTGGAAATGATGCGCCGCTTCTCGATCCAGATGCGGATCGAGATCATGTCCTCGGGATCAGCGCCAGGGTTCAGGTTGACGCCGCGCATCACCACGATCATGCCCTGGCCGTGCGTCACCATGCGGGGACGGGTATCTGAAGCAAGCAGGGCATCCACGACAATGGGATCGAGCTGGGCATCGTGGCGAACGTAATGGTCGGCTTCCTCGACCGTACGGTTGAGGTGGACCCAGAGCGGACCCATCTCGCCGGACCAGTGCTTGATTTCAGGCCATTCGACTTCGCGTGCGCCGCCCTTGCCATCAAGGAGCAGGCCGCTGACCAGGCCATCATGGTCATCCGAAGGGGGGATGGGGTTTTCGAACGTCACAGGGGTCTCTTTGCTTGCGGCAATGCGTTCAATATCGGACACTGGAATGAAGTGATCAGGATTTGACAGTCATGACAACCGTGTTGCTCACGCATTCGGCCTGTTTGTACCACGAAACGCCGCCCGGCCATCCGGAGTGTTCGGACCGTCTGCGCGCCGTGCTGCGCGCGCTCGAGGACGAGGCGTTCCAGTATCTTGCGCGCGAGGAAGCGCCGCGCGCGGCACCCGAGGAAATCGGCCGTGTCCATCCTGCCTACTACATGGACGCGGTGATGGGCGCCGTCCCCGAAACAGGATATGGCTCGCTCGATCCGGATACGCATGTCTCGCCGGGATCCGGTGAGGCGGCGCTACGTGCCGCCGGCGCCGTCGTGGCCGCTGTCGACCGCGTGATGTCGGGAAGCGCGCTGAACGCCTTCTGCGCCGTGCGCCCGCCCGGTCACCACGCCGAACCGACGCGCGCCATGGGCTTCTGCCTTTTCAACAACGTCGCCATCGGCGCCCTGCATGCGCGTGCAAGGCACGGGCTGAAGCGGATCGCGGTCGTGGACTTCGACGTTCATCACGGCAACGGCACGCAGGCCATGTTCGAGGAGGACGAGAACCTCTTCTTTGCCTCAAGCCACCAGATGCCGCTATATCCCGGCACCGGCCGGCCCAGCGAGCGGGGGCGTGCGAACAACATCGTCAATGCGGCCCTTGATCCGGGGGCGGGCAGCCACGAGTTCCGGCAGGCCTGGGACAACAGCGTCCTGCCGGCGCTCGACGCTTTCCGGCCTGAATTCATCCTGATCTCGGCCGGCTTCGACGCGCACAGGCGCGACCCGCTGGCGAACCTGAACCTGACCGAGGACGACTACGCCTGGGTCACGTCCCGTGTCTGCGGCATCGCGAAGGAGCATTGTGCCTCGCGCGTCGTGTCCACGCTGGAAGGCGGCTATGACCTGAACGCGCTCGCAGCCTCTGCGGCAGCGCACGTGAAGGCGCTCATGGCGGCTTGAGCCGTCAGGACTTCCCGTCGAAGCCCGACCGCCGGAACAGGCTCCGCCACGCCTCGGCGTCGGAATAGTTCATGTGCCGACGCATCGGCACGGGGATATGGCGCGCAACCGTGACATAGAACAGCGCACCCATGGCCGCGCCACCCAGGTGGGCGCCATGACCGATCGGCAGGCCGCCACCTTCCGTCTGCGCCACAAGGCCGACGACATCAAGCCCGACAAAGATCAGCGCGCCCACGATCGCAGGCATGGGTACGATGCCGAGCAGCAGCAGCGTCGCCTGCGGCAGCATGAGCGAAAAGAGGATCACGACCCCTGACACGGCACCTGAGGCGCCGAGGGCGGGCAGGTCGGGCTTGTCCAGCAGGAAAGCCGACACGCCGGCATGTCCCAGCGATCCGACAAGCGCGGCAAGCAGGTAGAAGACCGCGAAACGCCAGGATCCGATCACCTGCTCGACGAAGGAACCGAATGTCGCCAGCACGTACATGTTGATGAGGAAGTGGAACCCGCCCATGTGCGAAAACGCCGAGCCAAGCAGCGTCCAGTACCGACCGGCTTCCAGGGCCGCCCAGCTGACCAGGAAATTGTCCGTCATCACGGGCACCGGCCCGAGGACAATCCAGGCCACGAACACCAGGGCATTGAGGATGAGAATGGCAAGGACAACCGGCGTCATCGGCATCGATCCTGTGGACATGGGTATCCTGTCCCATGGAGGCCCTGCGGGGCAACAGGCGAGGGCTGTGAATGCGGGATTTTCTGGCCTGTCGGCCCCTTGTCCGCATGGCGCAACCCATGGACCTGCGTGTTTGGAATACGCTATAGACCGCGTCACGGATCTGCTCTGCGGGACAAGCTGATGGCAAAAGAAGACAAGAAGGCCGAGGATTTCTCAAAGCTCTCTTTCGAGCAGGCCCTGCAGCAGCTCGAGGCCATCGTGCAGCAGCTCGAAAAAGGGCAGGTGCCCCTCGAGGAATCGATTTCCTTTTACGAGAAGGGCACCGCCCTGAAGGCTCATTGCGAGGCCAAGCTGCGCGACGCAGAGGCCCGCATCGAAAAGATCGTCGTCGGTCCGGGCGGCACGCCCGCGGTCACTGCACTCGACAACAAGTAGGATTTCCGACCCATGACGATTTCGCCGATCGAGCCCGCGCTGAATGAAGCGGCAGTCTTCATGGAAGACGTGTTGCAGGAACTCCTGCCCGAACCTGTTGGCCCCCAGGCCCGCGTGATCGAGGCCATGCGCTACGCGACGCTGGGCGGCGGCAAGCGCATTCGCGCATTCCTCGTGATGCAGTCGGGCCGGCAGTTTGGTGTTGATCGCAGGGCGCTGTCGCGCGTCGCCGCGGCCGTCGAGTGCGTTCACGCCTATTCGCTGGTCCACGACGACCTGCCGGCGATGGACAATGACGACATGCGCCGCGGCAAGCCGACCGTGCACCGCCAGTTCGACGAGGCGACTGCAATCCTGGCGGGCGACGCGTTGCTGACGCACGCATTCACGCTGCTCGCAGCGCACGAGACGCATCCCGATCCTCACGTACGCGCGGACCTGGTGCTTCGCCTTTCGCAGGCCTCGGGCTTCGCCGGGATGGTGGGCGGCCAGATGATTGACATCGGTGGCAGGTCATCGCTCGATGACATCGGCCAGATCACGCGCATGCAGCGCCTGAAGACCGGTGCGCTGATTTCATTCGCCTGCGAGGCCGGCGCCCTCATGGGACGCGCCTCCATGCAGATGCGCCATGCACTCACGAATTTCGCCCACGACCTCGGGCTCGCCTACCAGATCGTGGACGATCTTCTCGACTACGAGGGGGACCCGAAACTCATGGGCAAGGCGGCCCGCAAGGACGAAAAGGCAGGGAAAGCGACCTTCGTCACAGTCCTGGGTGCCGAGCGCGCAAGGGCTCAGGCCGAAATCCTGGCCAGCCAGGGCGCGGCGCACCTTGATGTCTTCGATGAAAAGGCCGATCTTCTTCGCAGCCTGGTGTCGTTCGTCGTTAATCGGCGCGCGTAAATGCCGCAACGATAGGACCCCGGGGAAAGCTACTCTGTAGGCTGCATTTCGGCAGTCAGTTTTGTTGGGTCCAATGGCTCCGCACACACCGCTTCTCGACATCGTCAGGACACCGGCCGACACGCGCAGTTTCACGCGCGATCAGCTGCGCCAGCTGGCCGACGAACTGCGGCAGGAAACGATCGATGCGGTCTCCGTCACCGGTGGCCACCTCGGCGCTGGCCTAGGCGTGGTCGAGCTCACCGTGGCCCTGCATCACGTGTTCCAGACGCCGGAAGACCGCCTCATCTGGGACGTGGGCCACCAGGCCTATCCGCACAAGATCCTGACCGGTCGCCGCGACCGCATCCGCACGCTGCGCCAGGGTGGAGGCCTCTCCGGCTTCACCAAGCGCAGCGAGAGCGAATACGACCCCTTCGGCGCCGCCCACTCGTCGACGTCGATCTCGGCCGGCCTCGGCATGGCCGTGGCCCGCGACCTGAAGGGCGAGAAGCGCAACATCGTCTGCGTGATCGGCGATGGCGCCATGTCGGCAGGCATGGCCTACGAGGCCATGAACAATGCCGGCGCGACGCGTTCGCGCCTGATCATCGTGCTGAACGACAACGACATGTCGATCGCGCCGCCCGTGGGCGGCATGAGCGCCTATCTCTCGCGCGTTGTCTCATCGTCGACCTACCAGACACTTCGCAACTTCGCGAAGCAGCTGGCGCAGAAGATGCCGCATTTCGTCGAGGACACCGCCCGCAAGGCCGAGCGCTACACGCACGGCATGGCCATGGGCGGCACGATGTTCGAGGAACTCGGCCTCTACTATGTGGGCCCGATTGACGGCCACAACATGGATCACCTGCTGCCTGTGCTGCAGAATGTCCGCGACGCCGACATTGATCGCCCGATCCTCGTCCACGTCGTGACGAAGAAGGGCAAGGGCTACTTGCCCGCCGAGAACTCGGCCGACAAGTACCACGGCGTCGTGAAGTTCGACGTGATTACGGGCGCTCAGAAGAAAAGCGCATCGAACGCTCCGTCCTACACGAAGGTCTTCGCCGAAAGCCTGATCGCCGAAGCCGAAGCCGACGAGCGCATCGTGGCGATCACCGCCGCCATGCCTTCGGGCACGGGCCTCGACCTCTTCGAGAAGCGCTTCCCGAAGCGCTGCTTCGATGTCGGCATCGCCGAGCAGCACGCGGTCACGTTTGCCGCTGGCCTTGCAACCGAAGGCATGAAGCCCTTTGCGGTGATCTACTCGACATTCCTGCAGCGCGGCTATGACCAGGTCGTGCACGATGTTGCGATCCAGGGATTGCCGGTTCGTTTTGCGATGGACCGCGCCGGTCTTGTCGGCGCCGACGGCGCGACGCACGCCGGTTCTTTCGACACGACCTACCTGGCCTCGCTGCCTGGCTTCGTTGTCATGGCGCCGTCTGACGAGCTTGAGCTGCGCCACATGGTGGCGACGCAGGTCGCCATCGATGACCGTCCATCCTCCGTGCGATACCCGCGCGGCGAGGGCGTAGGCATTGAGCTGCCCGCAAAGGGCACGCCGCTCGAGATCTGCAAGGGCCGCATCATCCGCGAAGGCTCGAAGATCGCGATCCTCAGCTTCGGCACACGTCTCGCCGAGGCGCTCAAGGCCGCCGATGATCTCATGGCCCGTGGCTTGCCCACGACGGTAGCCGACGCGCGCTTCTGCAAGCCGCTGGACGAGGATCTCGTTCGTCGCCTTGCGGCGAACCACGAAGTGCTGATCACGATCGAGGATGGCGCCATTGGCGGATTTGCGGCGCACGTCATGCAGTTCATGGCCAACGCCGGCCTCTTCGACAGGGGCTGCCGTTTCCGTGCCATGACTTTGCCCGACGTCTTCATCGACCACGACACGCAACAGAAGCAGTACGACGTCGCAGGCCTCAACGCCCAGCACATTGTCGCGACCGCGCTGACGGCGCTCGGCCGCGAAGTCACCAGCATCCTCCGCGCGTAACGTACGGAAACAACGACATGAACTCTGCTGAAAGCTTCAGCGCGACCTACGACGAGGCGCGCTCAAGGTTCCTTGATGCCGCGCGCACGGCCGGCGGCGCACTGGAGCGCATTGCGCACCCCGAGCGCGGTCCGGATGGCAAGGACCTCT
>CAZYFM010000051.1:12342-21925 GCA_964646885.1 uncultured Flavobacteriaceae bacterium | reverse complement strand
GTCGTCATGGCATTCGACGAAAAGGGGCAGGCCGACACGGCGGCGCGCAAGTTCGAGATCTGCAAGCGCTCCTATGACGTCCTGGTCGACAAGGTCGGCTTCCCGCCGGAAGACATCATTTTCGATCCGAACATCTTTGCCGTGGCCACCGGCATCGAGGAGCACAACAACTACGCCAATGACTTCATCGAGGCGGCAGCCCGGATCCGCAAGGAGCTGGCGCATGTCCAGGTCTCGGGCGGCGTGTCGAACATCTCGTTTGCGTTCCGCGGCAACGAGCCGGTTCGCGAGGCGATGCACTCCGCGTTCCTCTACCACGCCATCAAGGCCGGCATGAGCATGGGTATCGTCAATGCGGGCCAGCTTGCGGTCTACGAAGACATTCCGGGCGAATTGCGCGATGGCGTCGAGGACGTGCTCCTGAACCGACGCGATGATGCGACCGAGCGCCTGCTCAACATTGCCGGACGCTTCAAGGGCGGCAATGCGCAGAAGGCGGAGGAGACGCTGGCCTGGCGCGAGGCGCCGGTCGAGGAGCGGCTCAAGCATGCGCTGGTGCACGGCATCGACGAGTTCGTCGTGGCCGACACCGAGGAGGCGCGGACGAAGGCCGTGCGGACGCTCGATGTCATCGAAGGCCCTCTGATGGCGGGCATGAATGTGGTCGGTGACCTGTTTGGCGCCGGCAAGATGTTCCTGCCGCAAGTCGTGAAGTCTGCGCGCGTGATGAAGAAGGCCGTCGGCTATCTCATTCCGTTCATGGACGCCGAAAAGGACGCGGCGGGTACGGCGCGCGAGGCCAAGGGCAAGATCGTGATGGCCACCGTGAAAGGTGACGTGCACGATATCGGCAAGAACATCGTGGGCGTTGTCCTCCAGTGCAACAACTACGACGTCGTCGACCTGGGCGTCATGGTGCCGGCTGCGAAGATCATCGAAGCGGCAAAGGCCGAGAAGGCCGACATCATCGGCCTGTCAGGCCTGATCACGCCGTCGCTCGACGAGATGTGCACCGTGGCGGCCGAGATGGAGCGCGCGGGCTTCGACATTCCCCTGCTCATCGGCGGCGCAACGACTTCCAAGGTCCATACGGCCGTCAAGATCGAGCCGAACTACAAGCGCGGAGCGACTGTCTATGTCGCCGATGCCAGCCGCGCGGTCGGTGTCGCCTCCAGCCTCTTGTCCAAGGAGCAGCGCGGGGATTTCGTTTCCGCCACGCGCGCGGAGTACTCGAAGATCGCGTCGTCCTACTCGCGCGGGAAGTCTGCTGACCGGCGCGTGAGCCTTGCTGAGGCGCGTGCGAACCGCTTCAAGGCGGACTGGAAATCCTACACGCCGCCTGTGCCACGCTTCCTCGGCGTCCGCGCCTTCGACAAGATCGACCTTCGCGCCGTGTCGCAATACATCGACTGGACGCCGTTCTTCCGCACGTGGGAGCTCGTGGGTTCCTATCCGATGATCTTCGAGGACGACAAGGTCGGTGCCAGTGCAAAGGCCCTGTATGCCGATGCCCAGAAGATGATGAAGAAGCTCATTGACGGGCAGTGGCTCACGGCCCGTGCGGTTGTCGGCTTCTGGCCGGCCAACAGCGTCGGGCATGATGACATCGAAACCTACACGGATGCGTCGCGCACCCAGGTGGCAGAGACGTTCCACACGCTGCGCCAGCAGATGAGGCGCGACGACGGGCGACCGAACCTCGCGCTTGCGGACTTCATCGCGCCGAAGGACAGCGGCGTCGAGGACTATATCGGCGGGTTTGCCGTGACCACAGGTCATGGCGAGGCCGAGCGCAGCCAGGTGTTCAAGGCGTCCCACGATGACTATGACGGCATCCTCTTCAAGGCGCTGGCTGACCGCCTCGCCGAGGCGCTGGCGGAGTACACGCATGAGCGAGTGCGCCGCGAACTCTGGGGCTATGCGCGCGACGAGAAGTTCTCGAACGAGGACCTGATCGCCGAGAAGTATCGCGGCATCCGACCGGCGCCGGGCTATCCTGCCCAACCCGACCACACAGAGAAGGGAGCACTGTTCCGCGTGCTCGATGCGGGCAAGAACGCGGGCATGGAGCTGACGGAGAGCTTCGCGATGATGCCGGGCTCTTCCGTGAGTGGCATGTATTTCAGCCATCCCGACGCTGAATACTTCGGCGTTGGCCGCATTGATCGCGACCAGGTCGAGGACTATGCGCGGCGCAAGGGCATGAGCGTGGCCGAAATTGAACGCTGGCTTGCGCCCATCCTGGCTTACGTGCCCGGAGCTGCTGCGGCGGCCTGAGAAAACTCATCGACAACATCAGGCAGGGAGAGCTTGAATTGACACAACAGCAGAAGACGGTCGTCGTCACCGGCGTATCCACGGGCATCGGTTGGGGCGCGGCGAAGGTGCTGACGGGTGCCGGGTTCAAGGTGTTTGGCAGTGTGCGCAAGGATGCCGACGCGAAGCGGCTGCAGGCGGAGCTCGGCGCAAATTTCACGCCTCTGCTGTTCGATGTCACGGACGAGGCTGCGGTGCGCGCCGCCGTGGGTCAGGTGCGTGCCAGCCTGAACGGACAGAAGCTGTTTGGCCTCGTCAACAATGCCGGCATTTCGGTGGTCGGGCCGATTCTCTATCTGCCGGTCGAGGAATTCAGGAAGCAGCTTGAAGTGAACCTGACAGGGCTCGTGATCGCGACGCAGGCCTTTGCGCCGCTGCTTGGCGTCGATGACAGCCTCGCGGGTGCGCCTGGTCGCATCGTCAATATCTCATCGATTGGCGGTACCAGCGCCACGCCGATCATCACGGCCTACAACACGTCGAAGTTCGGCGTGGAGGGCCTGTCCGAAGGATTGCGGCGCGAGCTCATGCTGTTTGGCATTGATGTCGTCGTCGTGGCGCCCGGTGCTGTCGCAACGGCGATCTGGGAGAAGGGGGAGCAGGTCGACACCACCCGCTACGCCAATACGCCCTACGCGAAGGCGATCGAGAAGGTGAAGCAGTTTGCGAACCGGCAGGCGAGCAAGGGGCTTCCGCCCGAGCAACTCGGTGAGCTGATCAAGCTTGCCTTGACCACGCCGAACCCGAAAACACGCTATGTGCTGACGCCGGAGCCCCTGCTGCACTGGCTGCTGAACAACCTTCCCAAGCGGCGGGTGGACCGGATGATTGCCGGCCAATTGGGGTTGCTGCCCGAAAAGAAGTGACCTTCCGTACGACCCGGAAAAGGAAAGGGCCGGAACTACCTGTTCCGGCCCCTTGCCAAATCCCCTGTCTTCCTGCGCCTGGCTAGATGATCCCGATTACGATCGCGCCAAGGAACGCAAACACCACCCCCGTTGTGATCATGCTGAGCTGTTCTCTCACGAGCGACTCCTGCGTTAAGGGTGTCATGATTATGCCGCAATTTGTCGCAGAGCCCAACCAGATTCGATACGGCGGTGCAGCAAATTTCTGCGTGCATCGCATCAAGCCTTTGATTTGAAACAATTTTGTTGGAAAATTTTTGGTAAACAGGTTCCGATCTGCCGGCGATACAACTTCAAAGCAGGGTTTCACGTTGTCGTTAACAGCGTGGGACCGGAAACGCCTGCAGTCTTTGGTGCCGCATGGTTAATGCGACCGGGGCCTCAGTAGTGAAGCTTGATCGGCAGCTGCTTTTCGCGGGCCATGCGGCAGGCCTCGTAGAACATCGCGAAGCCAAAGCGAGCCTGCGTGTCGAAGCTGACGTCCTCGTTGAGCTCGTACTTGAGCCAGCCCTGGATGTCTTCCGGCGATGCCTTCCAGTTTGCGTCGTTCAGCTGCTGCAACGCGGCCCACAGCATCTCGACGGAGCCGGCGCGGATCGGCTGTCCCGCTGGGTCCTTCATGCCGATGCCGAACTGGAAGCTGCAAGGCATCCAGAGGCTGCAGTTGACGATCTCCCAGATGGCGTTGTTCCCGGGCAGCTTGCTCAGCGCTTCAATTGCCGGATCTTCTTTCCATGACCTTTGCAGCTTGTCCGGACGCGGAATCTCATTCATTAACGTATAAGCGACGAGGAGGATGAGACCGCCATAGCCCGGGAAGCCAATCTCGCACACTCGATAGTCCGGGCTCATGCCCTCTCGCCAAGTCAAAGGTTCCGACAAGTGCTCCTTCAGCTTCAAGGACGCCTTCTCGAGCCACTCGGCAATGATGCCCTGCAGCTCAACCGGATCGCTCACGCTGTGCGAGCTGCGGTCACCCGTAAACGGCGTCAGCTTGCCGGCGCGCGTATTTCCGTTCTGCCATTGCTCGGAGTAATAGCGGGTCAGTGTGCCGACGTAGAGTTCGATTAACATCAGTGGCCTTGTGAGCTGACTTTGGTGCCGAAGCCTCCGCCGCCTGGCGTCTCAACGACAAATGCGTCTCCGGGTGAGACGCGAACCATAGCGCATCCCCCGAGTTCTTCAACCGCCCCGTTGGCCCGTTTCAGCGCGTTCCGTCCGGGCTTGCCAGGCTCACCTCCCGCTACGCCAAAGGGCAGGGTGACGCGACGGGTGGAGAGCATGCCTGCGTCCATGGCCTCCCGGAACTCGACCTCGCGGATGACACCATTGCCGCCCCTGAACAGACCCTCGCCACCCGAGCTTTCGCGAATCAGGAAACGCCTCAGGAGCACCGGATAGCGGAACTCGAGGATCTCGGGGTCGGTCAATCTCGAGTTGGTCATGTGCGTGTGAACCGCACTCGCGCCATTGAAACCCGGGCCCGCACCTGCGCCGCCGCAAATCGTTTCATAGTACTGGTGGCGCTCGTTGCCGAAGGTGAAGTTGTTCATCGTACCCTGGCACGCGGCCATCACGCCGAGCGCTGCGAACAGGGAATCGGTGATGGCCTGGCTGGTCTCGACGTTGCCGGCGACGACGGCGGCCGGATAGGTCGGGTTCAGCATCGATCCTTCGGGCGCGATGATGGTGAGGGGCCTCAGGCAACCGGCATTGAGCGGAATGTCCGAGTCGATGAGGCATCTGAAGACATAGAGCACGGCTGCGGTGGTGACGGCGCGCGGCGCGTTGAAATTCGTCGGGCGCTGGGGGCTGGTGCCGGTGAAGTCGATCGTGGCGGCGCGCTTGGTCGTGTCGATCGAGATGCGCACGCTGATGGTGGCGCCGTCGTCCATCGAGTGCGTGAAGCTTCCATCAGACAGGCGGCTGATGGCCTGTCGAACCTGCTCCTCGGCATTGTCCTGAACGAAACCCATGTAGGCCATGACGGCCCGGCGGCCCTTTTCCTGGCACAGGCGCGCAAGTTCGTGGGCGCCCTTCATGCAGGCTGCCACCTGTGCCTTCAGGTCCGCGATGTTCTGTGCGGGATTTCGCGCCGGGAGGCGTGCGCCCGACAGGATCTGCCTGACGCCTTCCTCGTCGAAGCGCGCGTTCGCCATGATGCGGTCGCCGTTGAACAGCACGCCTTCCTCGTCGACACTTGTCGAGTTTGGCGGCATGGAGCCTGGCGTGATGCCGCCGACGTCCGCGTGGTGGCCGCGCGCTGCCGTGTAGAAGGAGGGCCTGTCATCACCTTCGAGATGGACCGGCAGCACGACCGTAATGTCCGGAAGGTGGGTTCCTCCCGCATAGGGAGCGTTCACGGCAAAGGCATCGCCGCGCGCGATCCGGTCACCGTGACGGGCCAGAACGGCGCGCACGCTTTCACCCATCGATCCGAGATGCACGGGCATGTGTGGCGCGTTCGCGATCAGGTTTCCGTCGGCATCGAAGATCGCGCAGGAAAAGTCGAGGCGCTCCTTGATGTTGACGGAAGAGGCGGTCTTTTCGAGCGTGGTGCCCATCTGCTCGGCGATTGACATGAAGAGCGCATTGTAGATTTCAAGGCGAACCGGATCTGCAGCGCTGCCTTCTTCCCGTGCGGCCTGACGTGCTTCTTCCGCTTCAAGCACGAGGTTCCCGTCCGCGCGATACACGGCGCTCCAGTGCGGATCCACGACAATGGTGGAGTTTGGCTCGACGATGATTGCGGGGCCGATGATCCGGTCTCCCGGATCCAGCATGGCCCGGTCGTACACGGGTGCATCATGGTTTTTGCCGTTTGCGTAGAGGCGGGTCTGCGCCGCCGGCTTGAGCGGCAGGCCCTTCCTGTTGGCAAAGTGATGATGGAGCGACGGCAGGTCCGAAACGCTGATTGCTTCTGCGGCGATGGACTCCACGATGAGTTCCCGTCCCTGGTCCCAGAATCCGAAGCGTGCCTCGTGGGCGATGCGGAACCGGTCTTCCAGTTCCTTCTGCGAGCCGAACGAAATGGCGAGGGCGGTATCCGTTCCCCGATAGCGCAGATGAGCCGTCAGGCTTGCCTGCACACTGCTGAAAGTACCCTGCGTGGCGACTTCCGCGCGACATTCCTGTTCCAGTGCGCGCAGGCGCTTCGACAGGTCCTCGCACAAATGGGATGTGAGGGTGGCTTCCACCGCCTGTTCGCGGCGCGCCTGCACCTGCGCCAGTCCCATGCCGAATGCCGAGAGAATTCCGGCAAACGGATGGATGAGGATGGTGCGCATGCCGAGTGCCGCTGCGACGCGGCATGCGAGCTGGGCGCCGGCGCCGCCAAAGCACTGCAGCGCGTAGAGAGACACGTCGGCGCCTTCGGCGATGGAGATCTTCTTGATGGCCTCCGCCATGTTGGCGACGGCGATGTCGAGGAAGCCATCGGCTGTTTCCTCGACGGACTTGCCGACCCGCGCTGCCAGCGCGGTGAACTTCTCGCGCACGATGTCCGTGTCGAGTGGCTGGCTTGCGTCAGGTCCGAAGACCTTTGGAAAGTGCGCGGGCTGGATGCGTCCGACGAGGATGTTCGCGTCCGTTACCGTGAGCGGTCCGCCGCGCCGATAGCTCGCAGGTCCCGGATTGGCGCCCGCACTTTCGGGGCCCACCCGCATGCGCGCATTCTCGAAGAAGAGGATTGAGCCTCCGCCTGCAGCGACGGTGTGAACCGACAGCATCGGTGCGCGGATGCGGATGCCGTTGAACTCGCTCTCGAAGCTGCGTGCGTAGTTGCCATCGAAGCGCGAGACGTCGGTCGAGGTGCCGCCCATGTCGAAGCCGATGACTTTCGGGAAACCGGCGATGCGAGCGGTTTCGGCCATGCCGATGACGCCACCTGCCGGGCCTGACAGGAGCGCGTCCTTGCCGGAGAAGTGGTCCGCCGTTGCGAGCGCGCCGCTCGACCGCATGAAGCGCAGCTTGGTGCGTGCAATGTCCTCTCCCAGGGGCACGGAGACCTGGCGCACATACTTGCGCAGTACCGGGGACAGGTAGGCATCGGCGACGGTGGTGTGGCCACGGCTGACGAATTTCATCAGCGGACTGACCTCATGGCTGGCCGATACCTGAGAGAAACCCAGCGACCGCGCCAGACCGGCGACCTGCACCTCGTGATCCGGGTAGCGGTAGGCGTGCATGAAGACGATGGCGCAGGCGTCGAAGCCTTCCTCCCGGGCCTGCCTCAATGCCGCTTCTGCCTGTGCCACATCCAGTGGCACGAGCACCTGGCCTTGTGCGTCCAGCCTTTCGTCGATCTCGATGACCTTGTCGTATAGGGGGGCGGGGAGGCGGATCTGCCGGACGAAGAGGCGGGGACGGTGCTGGTAGCCAATCTGCAGTTGATCCCTGAGGCCGCGCGTCGTCACCAGGAGCGTGCGCGCTCCCTTGCGTTCGAGCAGCGCATTCGTCGCGACCGTCGTTCCCATATGGATTTCCCGGATCCGCGCGGCGGGCCAAGGATCGCCTTGCTTCACCCCCAGCACACGCCTTATTCCTTCGAGCGCAGCGTCGTCATACTGCTCGGGGCACTCGGACAGGAGTTTGCGTGTCGAGGGGATGCCTTCCGGGCTGATGGCGACGATGTCGGTGAACGTGCCGCCGCGGTCGATCCAAATGTGCCAGCCCGGTGTACTTGTCATCGATTTGCCCAAATCGCGTTGAAAGCCAGATCAGGACAGGACGGAGCATATATGTCGATTTGGGGCAAGATTGCAGGTGCTGCTGCCGGACTGGCGATTGGCGGTCCGATCGGAGCCCTTCTGGGCGCCATTGCCGGGCACGTGCTTGTTGACCGTGAAGGCTCACGTGCACCCGCGACGGCGCGCGACCAGGATGGCCATGGCAACCGGCATGGACGCGAGCAGGATGAAGTCGCCTTCACGATCGGCGTGATTGCGCTGGCCGCCAAGCTGGCGAAGGCTGACGGTTCGGTTTCCCGCGATGAAGTCGATGCCTTCAAGCGCGTGTTTCCGGTGCCGCGGGAAGAAGAGGCCAATGTCGGCCACCTCTTCAACCTGGCCAAGCAGGATGTGGCGGGCTTTGACTCCTATGCCAAGCAGCTGGCGTCGCTGTTCCGCTCGCGGCCGGGCGTGCTCGAAGACCTGCTGGACAGCCTTTTCCTGATCGCCAAGGCCGATGACAGCCTGCATCCGGGCGAGCTGCAGTTCCTGAAGCATGTTGCGGAGATCTTCGGTTTTTCGCCTGCGCAGTTCGAGCGCATCCGCGCCTCGCATTTCGGACCGGATCGCGAGGATCCCTATGTCATCCTGGGGCTCAGCCGTTCCGCAAGCAATGACGACATCAAGCGCGAGTATCATCGCCTGATGAAGGAAAACCATCCGGACAGCCTCATGGCGCGCGGCGTGCCTGCCGAATTCGTTCGCCTGGCGACGGAGAAGGTGGCGGCCATCAATGGCGCCTACGACATCATCAAGAAGGAGCGCGGGCTGACTTGAGCGAGTACAACGAAATCGAGTCTCCTGCGGCGCAAAGCCTTGGCAAGAAGGTCCTCGAGGTGGATCCGGCGCGTGGCTACATCAAGGCGTCCTATGTGGCCGGCGAGAACTTCATCAACCGTGGCGGACGCATCTTCGGCGGCTATCTCTGCGCGATGCTGGATTCCCTTTGCGGACACGCGACGCGCCTCACGCATCGCGAGCCCAACACGCCGCAGGTCACGCTGGAGCTGAAGACGTCGTTCATCGGGCGCGCGGATGTCGGGACCTATATCGGGGAAGGCTGGGTCCGCCATCGCGGCAAGTCGATCGCGTTTGCCGAGGCCGAGTTGCGGAACGAGGCCGGCGAGCTGATCGCGCGCGCCAGCGCGACGCTGAAAGTGGGCCTTTGATGCTGCGCCTCGTCCAGCGGCCGTCTCCCAACTTCAATGACCGCGTTGGCGAGGGCGTGCCCGACATCCTGCTGATGCACTATACAGGCATGCAGAGCTGCGAGGCTGCCGTGCAGCGCCTTACCGATCCGGCCGCGCGCGTGAGTGCGCACTACACGGTGGACGAGGACGGAACCGTCTTCGCGCATGTCGAAGAGCACAAACGCGCCTGGCATGCGGGTGTTTCGCACTGGCGCGGCGAGACGGACATCAACTCGCGCTCGATCGGGATCGAGATCGTCAATCCCGGGCACGAGTTCGGCTATCGCGCCTTTCCGGATGCGCAGATCGCCGCCGTGATCGAACTCAGTCACGGCATTCTTTCGCGGCACCGGATTCCGGCCCGCAATGTCATTGCCCATTCCGACGTTGCTCCCGGGCGCAAGGAAGATCCGGGCGAGCTGTTTCCGTGGAAGCGGCTGGC
>CAZYFM010000051.1:0-12242 GCA_964646885.1 uncultured Flavobacteriaceae bacterium | reverse complement strand
TGAGCCAGAAGGCTGGATGACTGCTGGCGTGGCAACACGCTGGAGGAAAGTCCGGGCTCCACGGAAGCATGGTGCCGGGTAACGCCCGGCGGGGGCGACCCCAGGGATAGCGCCACAGAAAACAAACCGCCCCCCTACGCGCTCGCGCGCTACGGCGGGTAAGGGTGAAACGGTGCGGTAAGAGCGCACCGCGCTCCTGGCAACAGGAGTGGCACGGCAAGCCCCGCCAGGAGCAACGCCAAATAGGGGTGGCATATGGGCCGTTTCCGGCTCGTCACCCGGGTCGGCGGCGCGAGGCGTCCGGTAACGGACGTCCCAGAGGAATGGTCATCCATCTCCCGCGAGGGAGGGGACAGAACCCGGCTTACAGGCCCTCTGGCTCAATTCACCCTTCGTTCTGAAATCGGCACCAGATCTTGCGGTGTTTAAGCTTTCTTAAGCGAGAATTTGAGGATCGTTCCGTCTCCATTCTCATATGGGACGGACCGTCTCATATTCATTGGTGCGCGGTTTTGCACAGGCGGAATGGCGCTTAAACCCTTGAATTTCCACGTAAAGGCGTTGACGCCCATGGTATCCCATGATATCCCATATTGGCGAATGCAGGTGCGAGGCCTGCGATTGGGTGTTCACTGAGGCCTGCGTCCGGGGCCGTTTGACTTTGGGGTTCCTGCGAGGGTGGCCAGTTCTTTCAGTTCCACGCTGACGGCGAGGAGGGGGCAATGAAATTTGCCAGGCCCTTCCTTTCGACGTTCGTGAACAAGGTCGACGCCAAGGGTCGCGTGTCCGTCCCCGCACGCTTTCGCGAGATCCTCGAGGCCCAGGGCGCCCGCGCCGTCTATGCGCGCGCCTCCACATCGGGGCCGGCAATCGTCGCTGGCGGCCTCGAATGGATGGAGCAGCAGCATGCCGAGGTGGCGGCGCATGATCCCTCCAGCGAGATCCACGACGACTTCGCCTATGCCCTTCTCGGCGACACCGTCGAGCTCGGCATTGATGGCGAGGGGCGGGTCGGCTTTCCCGATGACCTGATGCGGCACGCGGGCCTTGACGGGCAGGCAGCCTTCGTTGGCATGGGTGCCTATTTTGAAATCTGGGAGCCGCAGGCCCTTGAGCTGCGCAAGGTCCAGGCGCGTCGCGCGACCGCCGAGCGGCGCGGGCAGTTGCGGCTCCGTCCCGGGGAGGGTTCGCGATGAATGCGACCATCCATCTTCCGGTACTCCTCCAGGAAGTGCTCGACGCGCTTCGCGTGCAGGACGGAGATACAATTCTGGACGGAACGTTTGGTGGCGGCGGCTACACGCGTTCAATCCTGCGCGCAGCGAATTGCAAGGTCATCGGGCTTGATCGCGATCCACTCGCAATCGAGCGCGGGAAAGAACTTGTTAGGGAATTTCCGGGCAGGCTCACGCTGATCAACGGAACGTTCGGCTCGATGCAGGAATTGCTGGCTGCGCAGGAGATCGAAGCGGTCGACGGGATCGTGCTCGACCTCGGAGTTTCCTCGGACCAGATTGAGGTTGCCGAGCGCGGTTTCTCGTTCCAGCAGGACGGGCCCCTGGACATGCGCATGGGCAATACCGGGATTTCGGCAGCGGGCGTCGTGAACAGCTATTCCGAGCAGGCGCTGGCCGGCATCATCTATGTCTATGGCGAAGAACTGAAGGCGAATGCGGTTGCGCGCGCCATCGTCGCGGCGCGTGCGAAGGGCGAGATCACGCGCACCGGCGAACTGGCGTCGATCTGCGCGCGCGCCGTGGGACGGCTTCCCAATGGCATCCATCCGGCGACCCGGACATTCCAGGCGCTTCGCATCTACGTGAATGACGAACTGGGCGAACTCGCGCGCGGCCTCAATGCGGCCGAGAAGCTGCTGAAGCCGGGTGGGCGCCTCGTTGTCGTGTCCTTCCACTCTCTCGAAGACCGCATGGTGAAGCGCTTCCTCGCGGAGCGCTGCGGCAAGACCGTGCAGGCGTCGCGCCACATGCCGATGGCGCCGGGCTCGACGACGCGTCCTTCCTTCGACATCTGCTCGAAGAAGGCCGTGACGGCGTCGCGCGATGAGCTGTCGCGCAATGCGCGATCGCGCTCGGCCAAGCTGCGCTTTGCCACGCGCACCGTGCAGCCTGCCATCCCCTTCGACGCCATCAAGGCCGGCGTGCTGCCAGAGGTGCACGCATGAGACGCGCGGTCGGCCTTCTCGGAACAATGCTGCTGATGATGCTGATCTTCGGCCTGTACCAGGGCGTGCACGAAGTGAAGGCGAAGGAAAAGCGGCTCAAGGAACTTGACCTGCAGATCGCGCAGGAGGCCGAGAACATCCGCGTGCTGAAAGCCGACTGGTCCTATTTCAACCAGCCAGAGCGTCTGCAGTCCCTCGCGCGCCAGCGGCTGAAACTGATGCCGACCTCGCCGTCGCAGATTGTCATCATGGCGAACCTTCCCGAGCGCGATCCCAATGCGCAGCCCGAAGTGAAGGCCATCCAGCCGTCGCAATTGCCCTTTCGCGCCTCGGAAACCAGTACCAGCGACATGCCTTCCTCAATCCCGTCCAAAGGGCCAACCACCCAGGTGTCACCGTGAGCCTGGAAGAAAACTTCAAACGCCAGGCTGATGCACGTGGCGCGCTCGCAAAGACGCGGCAGCGGCTTTCATTTGCGATGTCGGCGTTCACGGTCCTGTTCGTGCTTCTGTTCGGGCGCCTCGTCGAGGTGTCCGTGCTGCGCGAGCCAACGGGAGCCAAGGCGGCGCGCGTCGAGAGCGACACTTCTTATTATCGGGCGGACATCGTCGACCGGAAAGGCGAGATCCTCGCCACGGACCTGCAGGGAGCATCGCTTTACGCGGATGCGCGGGTCATCTGGGATCCCGCAGAGGCGGCCCGCGAGCTTCACAAGGTGCTGCCGGGCCTCAATGTTGAATCCGTGACGCGCAAGCTGTCGACTCGGCAAGCCTTCGTCTGGATCAAGCGGAACATCAGTCCGGGTCAACAGGAAGCCGTGCGCCAGTTGGGACTTCCCGGCTTCTTCTTCAAGCCGGAGCCGCGGCGCGTCTATCCGAATGGCCGCACGGCATCGCACGTGCTTGGCTATGTGAGCGTCGACAATCACGGGCTCGCTGGCATCGAGCGCGGGGTCGAGGACCTCGTGATCGAAAGGCGAAACAAGGGCGGCGTGGTCGAGCTCTCGCTTGACCTGCGCGTGCAGCATGTCCTTGAGGATGAACTGTCCTCGGCCATGGCCGGCTTCCGCGCCAAGGCTGCCGCCGGCATCGTCATGGACGTGAACAACGGTGAAATCCTTGCGCTGAGCTCGCTACCGGACTTCGATCCGAATGACCCGGGGTCGGCTGCCAAAGATGCGCTGTTCAACCGGTCGACGCTCGGCGTGTTCGAGATGGGATCGACGTTCAAGATCTTCACGGCGGCGTCGGCGCTCGATTCCGGCAAGGTCACGCTGGCGTCACAGTACGACACGAGCACGCCCATTTCCTTTGGGCAATACACGATCGCTGACTTCCATCCCGAGAACCGGATGCTGTCGCTTCCCGAAGTCCTGATGTTCTCGTCGAACATCGGCGCGGCAAAGATTGCCACGGAAGCCGGTGCGGGCGTGCAGCATGCCTATTTCTCCAAGTTCGGGCTGCTGCGTCCGGTTTCGTTCGAGATCAAGGAGCTTGGCGCTCCCATCCTGCCGAAGCGCTGGGGCGAGCTTGAAGTCATGACTACGTCCTATGGCCACGGGATTGCTGTCTCTCCGCTTCATGTCGCGGCTGCGGCTGCCTCCGTCGTCAATGGCGGCAAGTACTTCAAGCCGACGCTGCTGAAGCGCGAGGGGCGCGATGTCGTTCCCTACACGCGCGTGGTGTCGGAAGAGACAAGCTCGCGGATGCGCGAGCTGATGCGGATGGTCGTGACGCAGGGAACCGGTGGCAAGGCGGATGTTCCTGGCTATCCTGTTGGCGGAAAGACGGGAACGGCCGAGAAGCCGGTGCCAAGGGGCTACGACGAGAAGCGGCTCGTGACCTCGTTTGTGGGTGTTTTTCCCGCAAAATCGCCCCTTTACGTCGTACTGGTCGTTCTTGATGAGCCGCAGCCGAGTGAGGCAACTCACGGTTTTGCGTCGGCAGGCTGGACTGCCGCGCCGACAGCGGGCAATGTCATTGCCCGCATTGCACCGATGCTGAACGTGCCGGTCGCCCCCATCGAACCTTCAAAGGGCGCGCCCACGACGTTGGCATCCTACGAGGAACTTCGCTGAAAACATGCGCCTGAGCGTTCTCGCCGGCGTTGCTCCGCAGGGGAGCGATCCCGACATCATTGGGCTGACCGCGGACAGTCGTGCCGTGAAGCCGGGCTATCTGTTTGCGGCACTTCCTGGCGTGAAGGCTGATGGCGCGGCCTTTGTCCGAGATGCTGTTGCCAAGGGAGCCGTCGCGATCCTGGGTCCTGCGACTGCAAGGGCTGCTGCCGACAGCGTCCCGTGCATTGTCGATGACAACCCGCGGCGGATCCTGGCGCTCATGGCCGCGCGGTTCCATGCGCGCCAGCCTGCCAGCATCGTTGCGGTGACAGGGACGAATGGCAAGACGTCCGTCGCGTCATTCACGCGCCAGATCTGGGCAAGCCTCGGATTGAAGTCTGCCAGCTTTGGTACCGTCGGCGTGGTGTCCCCATCGGGCATTCGCCCGCTCAGCCATACGACGCCGGATCCCGTGGAGATCCATCGCCTGCTTGATGAACTTGCGGGCGAAGGGGTAACACATGCGGCGTTTGAAGCGTCCAGCCATGGGCTGGCGCAATACCGTGTCGATGGCGTGCGCCTCAAGGCGGCAGGGTTCACGAACCTGACGCGTGACCATCTCGACTATCACGAGACATTCGAAGCCTACCGCGAGGCGAAGCTGCGCCTCTTTTCCGAAGTGCTTCCTGCCGATGGCGTTGCTGTCGTGAATGCCGACAGTCCGGAGGCCGGGCATTTCGTGCAGGCAGCCCGCGCGCGAGGCCAGAGGTTGCTGCGTGTCGGCGCTGATGGCGATGAGCTGCGCATGGTCTCGCGGCGTGCCGTCGGTGACGGGCAGGAAGTGACGGTGTCCTGGTCCGGCGCGCGGCACACGTTCATGCTTCCGCTCGCCGGCGCCTTCCAGGCGTCGAATGCGCTGGTGGCGGCCGGGCTTGTCCTTTCCGGGGGTGCCGATGGTGCGCGAGTGTTTGCTGCTCTTGAGCGCCTCACGGGTGCCGCGGGGCGTCTCGAGAAGATCGGATCCACTGCCATCGGGGTGCCTGTCTATGTCGACTACGCGCATACGCCGGATGCGCTCGAGACCGTGCTGAAGGCGCTGCGTCCGCATACATCGGGACAGTTGTGGGTTGTCTTCGGATGTGGCGGCGACCGCGATGCCGGCAAGCGTCCGCTGATGGGGCAGGCCGCCCGGGAACTGGCCGACCGCGTGATCGTCACGGACGATAATCCGCGTACGGAGGATGCATCTCTCATCCGTGCGGCCGTCCTGAAGGGTGCCGTTGGTGCCACCGAAATTGCCGATCGCGCCAGGGCCATCGATGTTGCCATTACCAGCGCCCGCGCGGGTGACGTCGTCGTCGTCGCCGGCAAGGGGCATGAGTCGGGACAGATTGTCGGGCGCGAAGTGTTGCCGTTCAACGATGCCGATGAAGTGCGCGCCGTGATTGCGCGAACAGGGAAGCCTTGACATGGAAGCATTGTGGACTCTCAAGGAAATCGCGAAGGCCTGCGGCACGACCGCGGCTGCAGACCGGGCCGTGGGCGGCGTGTCCATCGATACACGAACGATCCAGCCGGGTGACCTGTTCGTGGCGTTGAAGGATGCTCGCGACGGACACGCCTTTGTAGCCGATGCCATAGCCAAGGGTGCTGCAGCAGCGCTGGTCTCGCAGGATGTGCCTGGTGTTGCGCCTGACCGCCTCGTTCGGGTGCAGGATACGCTGAAGGGCCTTGAGATGCTGGGCCGCGCCCGTCGCCAGCAGGTCTCGGCGCGGATCGCCGCGGTTACAGGCAGTGTCGGCAAGACCAGCACGAAGGAGGCCTTGCGGCACCTGCTTTCGCTTCAGGCGCCGACGCATGCCTCGGCGGCTTCGTACAACAATCTCTGGGGCGTTCCGCTGTCGCTGGCGCGCATGCCCGTCAGTTCGCAGTACGGCATTTTCGAGATCGGCATGAATCATGCCGGCGAGATCACGCCGCTGGTCGCCCATGTTCGCCCGCATGTGGCGATCGTCACGATGGTCGCTGCCGTGCATCTCGAACACTTCGACTCGGTGGCCGGCATTGCCGATGCGAAGGGCGAGATCTTCTCCGGGCTCGAACCCGACGGCATGGCGGTCATCAACGCCGATCTGGAGTGGACAGAGAGGCTGGTTGCGCATGCCCGCAAGTCGAACCCGGCCAGCATCGTGACCTACGGCAGGGCGGCCAGCGCGGATATCCGCCTCGTCGACCAGTCATTGGGCGAGGAGCATTCCGAGGTTACTGCCGATCTCTTTGGGCAGGTGGTGAAGTACCGGATCGGCGCGCCGGGCGATCACTGGGTCATGAACAGTCTCGGCGTGCTCGCCGTCATTGGCGGGCTTGGCGGATCAATGGGGCAGGCGGCGCAGGACATGTCGACGCTGAGCGCCCTTTCTGGACGCGGCGCGCGGGAACGCCTCAAGGTTGCAGGGGGATCGTTCGACCTGATCGATGAAAGCTACAATGCCAACCCCCTGTCGATGGCGACAGCGATTGCGACCCTGGGGCGCGCCACGCCTGGCGCGGGCGGGCGGCGGATCGCGGTGCTTGGCGACATGCTGGAGCTGGGCCCCACCAGCCCCGACCTGCACGCAGGAATTGCCAGCGCGATCAGCCAGCACGGCACGGATCTCGTTTTTGCCAGCGGCCCGATGATGCGGCATTTGTGGGAAAACGTTGCTGAAAGCCGGCGCGGAGGCTATGCAGGCAATTCGAATGAAATCGCCGAACAGGTTGCCAGGGCAGTCCGCCCCGGCGACATCATCATGATCAAGGGTTCATACGGATCGAGGATGCGTGTCGTGGTCGACGCCCTCCGGGCGTTGAGTGCTTCCTCCCGGTCCTGAGCGGGGACAAATGCTCTATCATCTGCTGGTGCCGCTTTCCGACACCTTCCAGGTCTTCAATATCTTCAGGTACCTGACGTTCAGAACCGGCGGCGCCATCATGACGGCGCTCGTGATCGCGTTCCTGATCGGTCCCTCGCTGATCCGCTGGCTCAAGGTCAAGCAGGGCAAGGGGCAGCCGATCCGAGAGGACGGCCCGCAGCGTCACCTGCTGGAGAAGAAGGGAACGCCCACGATGGGCGGCCTGATGATCCTCATCGCGCTGTCTGTCTCGACGCTGCTCTGGGCTGACCTGACCAACCCCTATGTGTGGATCGTGCTTGGCGTCACTCTCAGCTTTGGCCTGCTCGGGTGGTGGGATGACTACCTGAAAGTGTCGAAGCGTTCGCCGGCCGGCGTGTCGGGCCGCATCAAGATCGTCTGGCAATCCATCGTTTCGATCGCGGCGACGATCGCCGTGATGGAACTTCACAAGCTGGCGCCGGGACCCGAACCGCTGTCGGGCACGGTCGCCGTTCCTTTCCTCAAGGACATCCTGATACCGCTGGGGCCGTTCTTCATCGTCTTTGGCCTGCTCGTGATTGTCGGTGCCTCGAATGCCGTCAACCTGACGGACGGGCTCGATGGCCTTGCCATCATGCCCGTCATGATCGCAGCGGCGAGCTTCGCGCTCATCTGCTACATCGTGGGACGCGCCGACTACACGACCTACCTCCAGATCCACTTCGTGCCGGGCACGGGCGAGCTTGCGGTGCTTTGCGGTGCGCTTGTCGGCGCGGGCCTCGGGTTCCTGTGGTACAACGCGCCGCCGGCGATGGTGTTCATGGGCGACACGGGCTCGCTGGCGCTTGGCGGCATGCTGGGCTCGATGGCGGTGGCCATCAAGCACGAGATCGTGCTCGGAATCATCGGCGGCCTCTTCGTGCTGGAGGCCATGTCGGTCATGATCCAGGTCGTGTCGTTCAAGCTCACGGGCAAGCGTGTCTTCAAGATGGCGCCCATCCACCATCACTTCGAGCAGCTAGGGTGGCGTGAGCCCACGATCGTGATCCGGTTCTGGATCATTGCCGTCATTCTTGCGCTGATTGGCCTGTCCACGCTGAAGATCAGGTGACACCGTGATCGGGGTTGACTGCTACCGCGGCAAGACCGTTGCTGTGTTCGGACTCGCGCGTTCAGGCGTGTCGTCGGCGCTGGCGCTCGCGGCGGGCGGGGCTACGGTGCTGGGCTGGGATGACCGCGAGCCGGCGCGCAAGGCTGCGGCACAGGCCGGCGTGAGGATCCAGTCGCTTGATGGCATTGACTGGCGTGACGTTGCGGCCCTGGTGCTGTCGCCCGGCGTGCCGCTCACCCATCCGGCGCCGCATCCTTATGTTCTCAAGGCGCGGGATGCGCGGACCGAGATCATCGGTGACGTCGAGCTCTTCTTCCGCGCGGTGCGACCCGAAGGCGGCGCTTCCGGCTGCCGAATCGTCTGCATCACCGGCACGAACGGCAAGTCGACGACGACGGCGCTTGCCGGGCACCTGTTGCAGCGGCTCGGCTTTGACGCCGAGGTGGGCGGGAACATCGGCAAGCCGGTGCTTGACCTGGCGCCGCCGTCGCCGCGGCGCGCCTATGTGCTTGAGCTGTCGTCTTTCCAGATCGACCTGACGCCTTCGCTTCATCCGGACGTGGCCGTGCTCATCAACATCACGCCCGACCATCTCGACCGCCACGGCACGATGGAGAACTATGCGAAGGTGAAGTCGGCCATCTTCTCGCGTCAGGCGCGCGGCGATCATGCGGTGGTGGGCGTCGATGACAGCCACTCGGCTCAGATCTGCACGCAGGTTTCCTCGCGTGGCGATGTCGGCGTGTGTCCGGTGTCGGTGGGCAAGGTGCTGGGGCGGGGGATCTTCGTCGTCGACGGCGTGCTCTATGACGCAACGGGCGCCACCACGCGCGAGGTCATGGACCTCAAGGCGCTCAGTCATCTGCCCGGCGCGCACAACTGGCAGAACCTCGCCATTGCCTACGCCGCCATCAAGCCACTGGTGAAGGATCCCTCGGAGATCGCGCGGGCCATGCCGTCGTTTCCCGGTCTTGAACACCGGATCGAGACGGCAGGCACCTGCAGGGGCGTGCGGTTCGTCAATGACTCAAAGGCAACCAATGCCGACGCTGCGGCGCGCGCGCTTGCCTGCTTTGACCACATCCACTGGATCGCCGGGGGAAAGGCCAAGGATGGCGGCATCGAGAGCCTCGCGCCATTCTGGCCGCGGATCCGGCATGCCTACCTGATCGGCGACGCAATGGAGCCTTTCGCGGCGACGCTGGGTGGGGCAGTGGCATTCACGCGGTCGGGAACGCTCGAATCAGCGATGCGCCAGGCCTTCGCGGCTGCGCGCGCGGAGGGCGGAGGCATTGTCCTGCTCTCGCCGGCCTGCGCGTCGTTCGACCAATTCCGCGACTTCGAGCACCGCGGAAACGAGTTTAAACGAATCTTTAAGATGATCGCGGAAGAAGCAGGACAGGAAGGAAGCTCATAATGGCCCTGCTCTCGCGCACCGACCGAAGCCTGCTTGCGAACTGGTGGTGGACCGTCGACCGCTGGTCACTGGCTGCAATCGTGGCGCTGATCGTCTCGGGCGTGCTGCTGTCGCTGGCCGCGAGTCCGGCGGTTGCGGGACGCATCGGCCTTGAACCCTTCTACTTCGTCTACCGGCAGCTCAGCTTCGTCGCGCCGGCGCTGGTGATGATCTTCATCGTCTCGCTCTGCGGGCCGCGCGAGGTGCGGCGGCTGGCGCTCGGTCTTTACGGCGCATCCGTCCTCCTCATGATCGCCGCGATATTCTTCGCCCCGGAGATCAAGGGGGCGCATCGATGGATCGTCTTCGGTCCGTTCTCGATCCAGCCCTCCGAGTTTGCAAAGCCGGCGGTGATCGTGCTGGCGGCCGCCGCCCTGGCCGAAAGCAACAAGACTCAAGGTTTTCCCGGCATGGCGCTGGCGTGTGGCCTCGTGTTGGCCGTCATCGGCCTGCTCGTCGTGCAGCCGGACTTCGGCCAGACACTGTTGCTGACGATGGCTTTTGCGGGCCTCCTGTTCCTGGCCGGGCTGCGCTGGTACTGGATGGCGGCGTTTGGCGGGGTGGGACTTGCCGGTGGCGTCGGGGCCTATTTCCTGGTGCCGCACGTGGCGAGCCGCATTGACCGGTTCATCGCGCCTGAAGCAGGTGACACGTTCCAGGTGAACACCGCAATGAACGCCTTCATCAATGGCGGCATCACGGGCGTCGGGCCGGGCGAGGGGTCAATGAAGTTCTCGCTCCCGGACGCCCATGCCGACTTCATCTTTGCCGTTGCCGGCGAGGAGTTCGGGCTGGCGGCGTGTACCGTGCTGATCCTGCTCTTTGGCGTGATCGTCTGGCGGGCGCTGCAGCGCGCCCTCGATGAAACCGACCACTTCATCCAGCTGGCGGCTTCCGGACTTGCGCTCCTTTTCGGGTTCCAGGCGCTGATCAACATTGCCGTCAGCCTCAGCCTCATGCCCGCCAAGGGCATGACGCTGCCGTTCGTGTCCTATGGCGGCTCTTCCATGTTGGCGCTGGCCGTGACTGTCGGTATGCTGCTGGCACTGACACGCGAGAGATTTCCCGGCTACCGGAGGTACTGATGTCCAAACCTGTCGTCATCGCTGCGGGCGGGACGGGTGGGCATATTTTCCCGGCGCAGTCGCTGGCCGAAGAGCTGGCGACGCGTGGCCGGCGCGTTGTCCTCATGACCGATGACCGCGGCCAGAACTATGCGCGCGCGTTTCCGCAGGCCGAAATCGTCACCGTGCCTTCTGCGACGTTTGCGGGGCGCGGGCTGGTGGGAAAGGGCTTTGCGTTCCTGAGGCTCGCGCGCGGCGCGATCAGTGCCTATTTCGCGCTGGGCCGCCTGAAGCCCTGCGTGGTTGTCGGCTTTGGTGGCTATCCGGCGCTGCCGACGATGTTTGCTGCGGCGCGGCGGGGGCTTCCCAGCGTCATCCATGAGCAGAACGCCGTGCTGGGGCGCGTGAACCGGTGGCTCTCGCCCAACGTGACGCGCATTGCGTCGACCTTTCCGAAGCTCTCCCACATTGACGAAATCATCCTCGACCGCGTGGTGATGACGGGCAATCCTGTTCGCCCGGCCGTGCTGAACGATGCCAGGCCCTATAGCCGGCCCGTTGCGGGCGGGCCTTTCGAGCTTCTGGTGTTCGGTGGCAGCCAGGGGGCCCGGGTCTTTGCGACGCTGGTGCCGGAGGCCATCGGCCTACTGCCGCCCGCGCTGCGCCAGCGCCTGAAGATCGTCCAGCAGTGCCGTCCCGAGGACATGGAGGCGGCCCGGTCGCGCTATGCCGGCATCGGCCTCGAGCCCACCCTGTCACCTTTCTTCGGCAACATGGGCGAGCTCATGGCCCGGGCGCACCTGATCATCAGCCGGGCCGGGGCGTCCACCGTGACGGAGGAGTGCATTTCGGGCCGGCCCGCGATCCTGATCCCGTACCCGTTTGCCATGGATGACCATCAGACGGCGAATGCGCGTCAGGTTGAAGCAGAGGGCGGGGCCTGGACGTTTGCCGAGAAAAGCCTGACCCCGCAAATCCTTGCGGCAAAAGTCACAGAGTTGATGGAAAACCCGGTTTTGCTTGAGACAGCAGCCGCGAAAGCGCTAAGCCTAGGCCGTGGCGACGCGGCCAAGCGACTGGCAGATCTTGTCGAGGATGTCGGTGGACTGAGCGCGCGGGCCTGAACGTTTCCTGCTGCCGGAGTCATCTTCCTACATGAGCCGCCTTCCCCTCCAGATTGGTCCTCTCCACTTCATCGGCATTGGCGGCATCGGCATGAGCGGCATCGCCGAGGTCATGCACAATCTCGGCTACAAGATCCAGGGATCCGATGCGTCGGAGAGCGCGAACGTGAAGCGGCTGCGCGAGCTCGGGATCAAGATCGCGATCGGCCACGCGCGCGAGCATCTCGGTGACGCGGCGGTCGTTGTCTATTCGTCCGCGGTGAAGGCCGACAATCCGGAACTCGCAGCAGCCCGCGCGCGCCACACGCCGATCGTCAAGCGCGCGGAGATGCTGGCCGAGCTGATGCGCCTGAAGAGCGCTGTCGCGATTGCC
>CAZYFM010000050.1:0-22603 GCA_964646885.1 uncultured Flavobacteriaceae bacterium | reverse complement strand
CGCAAAGGTCGGCCATCTCGTTGATGAAGGTGATCTTCATCGCGAGGAAGGCGTTTGCGGCATACTTGATGAGTTCGGAGCTTTCGCGCGTCGTGAAGACGAACGGTGTCTTGTCGTTGAGGAACAGGGGACGGTAGAGCGCGCGCATGATATTGCGGGCGCGCTCTCCTTCGACGCCGACAACCACGCGGTCGGGACGCTGGAAGTCCTCGATCGCGGAGCCCTCGCGCAGGAACTCGGGATTGGACGCCACATCGAACTCTGCGTTCGGGCGCTTTGTGCGGATGATCTCCTCGACGCGGCGGCTGGTGCCCACGGGTACCGTCGACTTCGTGACGACGACGGCATATTCGGAGAGATTGTCCGCAATCTCGGACGCGGCTTCATAGACGTAGGAGAGGTCTGCAAATCCGTCGCCGCGGCGGCTTGGTGTGCCCACGGCGATGAAGACGGATTCGGCGCCGGGCATGGCGGCCTTCAGGTCCGTCGTGAAGGTCAGCCGTCCGGCGGCGACGTTGTCGGCAACGAGCCGGTCGAGGCCCGGTTCGTAGATCGGGATCTCACCCTTCTTCAGTCGTTCGATCTTGGACGCGTCCTTGTCGACGCAGACGACTTCGTGTCCGAAGTTCGAAAAGCACGCTCCGGAGACGAGTCCGACGTAGCCGGTGCCGATCATTGCAACGCGCATGTTGACCTCAGATGTGGGCTTAGATTGCCAGTGACTTCAGGATTTCCTTGAGCGGCCCCGCCGTGTCAGGACGGGAAAGCCCTACAACAACATTGGCCTGCAGGAAGCCCACCTTGTCGCCGCAGTCGAAACGCTGGCCCTCGAACCTGAAGCCGTGGAATGGCTGTTTTCCAATGAGTTTGGCCAGGGCGTCCGTGAGCTGGATCTCGCCGCCGGCACCCTTTTCGTGGCGATCGAGTTCCGTGAAGACCTGCGGCGGGAGGATGTAGCGGCCGATCACCGCCATGCGGGACGGCGCGAGGTGAGGCTGCGGCTTCTCGATGATGCCCTTCACGCCAATCAGGCCGCCCTGTTCGGCGATAGGGTCGATGATGCCATAGCGGCGCGTTTCATCGAGGGGGACTTCTCGTACCGCAAGCATGCAGCCGCCCGTTTCCTCGTAAGCCTTCACCATCCGGGTGAGACATCCGGGCTGGTCGACGAGAAGTTCGTCCGGCAGCAGCACGGCAAAGGGCTCATCGCCGACGAAGTGGCGCGCGCACCAGACGGCATGGCCGAGGCCCAGCGGGTTTTGCTGACGGGTGAAGCTCACGGAGCCACTGGGCGGGAGTGCTTCGAGAAGGCTCTCGAGCTCCGAGTGTTTCTCGCGCGAAGAAAGCAGTGCCTCGAGTTCGTATGCGTGATCGAAGTGGTCTTCGATGATGTGCTTGCCGCGGCCGGTGACGAAGATGAACTGGTCGATGCCGGCAGCCTTCGCTTCCTCAACGGCATACTGGATCACCGGCTTGTCGACGACCGGAAGCATTTCCTTCGGGACGGCCTTGGTTGCCGGAAGGAACCTCGTGCCCATGCCCGCGACGGGGAATACTGCTTTGCGTACGGGGCGCCCCGTTTTTGCATTCATCTGCGATTTCCGATCCTTGCCGCGTGCATCCACACTTCGACATCAATATTTGGTGTCACAACCACAGGCTAGCTGCAACGCGTTACCACCGCCTGTTATGGACTGTGACCGAATCACTATATCCTGCCCCTCATGGTTCGGGCGTTGCTGGCTTTCCTTCTGTTGCTCCTGATCGGTGCACCTGTCCGCGCAGATGGCGCGGCGGACGCCGATGCCGGAAGTGCGCGCCTGGAAGCAAATGATCCACAGACGGCCATCCAGCTCTTCACGCGGGCCATCCAGAGCAAGCAACTCTCCCAGGAAAGCCTTGCGCTGACGTATCACAAGCGTGGAATGGCTTTCTACAAGCAAGGCGAGGCTGGCCGCGCCATTCTCGATTACACCATTGCGCTTTGGCACGAGGATTTACCAAAGGAGTTCAGGCCCCGCACGCTGAACAATCGCGGGCTCGCCTTTGAAGCCCTGAACCACTACGACACCGCCATGCGGGATTATGGTTTATCGATCCGGCTGAACCCCAACTATGCCGAGCCCTATGCCAATCGCGGCAATCTGAGGCGTCGCAGCAATCAGAACGCGGAAGCTCTCCAGGACTACGACATGGCGCTTCGGAATGGTCATTCCCATCCGCAGTTCGTGTTCGTCTGGCAGGGCATGTCGCTCGAGGCGCTCGGGAAGCCGAAGGAGGCTGCAGACTCGTTCCGGCGTGCGCTGCAGATCGATCCGGCCCTTGAGGATGCCCGTGTGCGGCTGGCCAAGCTTGAAGAGGCCCGGGTGCTCACGAACGCGCTCAGCCGCAAGCGCGTGCCGCTCGGCAAGGGCGGGCCCCTGCTAGTGTCTGGATCCACGAACCTGAAGTCACAAGCGCCGACCTCGTCCGAGATGCCGGAAGCCGCACCGTGGACGCCGCCAGCACCCAAGACGCCGTCGATCATGCGGACGACGGATATGCCCGCTCCCGCGATGCCGACCGGACATGCGGACCCGTCAGCAGAAGTAGGTCTGCGTCCGGCTATCGCGGATGCTCCGGGGTCGAAACCTGCCGTGCCTGCCGCGGCGCCTGCTCCTGCAGAAGTCGTTCCTGCGCAACCCGCGCCTGCGCCTGATGCGGGTGGCGAAGGTGGCAGTGACGCCGAGTATGTATTGCAGCTGGGGTCCTTTGCTTCCGAGTCGCTGGCTTCTGCCGGCTGGGATCGCGCTTCCCGTGCTGCGCGCCAGCTGCTTGAAGGTCTGGTTCACAGCGTGGCCCGCGTCGAGATTCCCGGTCGTGGAACAATGTATCGCCTCTACGCCGGTTCGCTGCCGGACAAGGAATCCGCGCTGAAGCTTTGCCGGACGCTACGGGATAAAGGCTCGGCCTGCATCGTGGTCCGCCGATAGTCCGTTGAGGCTCCGGCGGGATTCCTGCTATCTGGACATCCGCAAGAATTTGAAGGCCTGCGATGCGTGGGCCGATAACCTCATCTGACGGAACATCCAGGATGGCACAGAACCCTGCCGGAATTATTTCCTTTGGCGCCTATCTTCCCCGCCTTCGCCTCCAGCGAAAGGCGATTGCTGCGGCAAATGCCTGGTTCAATCCATCGGTGGCGGCACTCGGCAAGGGTGAGCGGACGATGGCGAACTGGGATGAAGACGCGGTGACGATGGCCGTCGAGGCGGCCCGCGATGCGCTGCCGCGCACGCGTGACCCGCTTTCCTCGCGCGGCCATGTTGGCGCGCTTTACTTTGCCTCCACGACAATGCCTTTCGCGGACCGTCAGAATGCGGGCATCGTCTCTGCCGCGCTCAGCTTGCCCGAGAACATTCACACAGCCGACATCGCCGGTTCGCAGCGAGCGGGCCTTTCGGCGCTGATCGCTGCGTTCGAGAAAGTCGCAGCAGGCTCGACGGACTGTGCGCTTGTCGCTGCCGCAGACCGGCGCGCCACGCGCGCGGGATCGACGCAGGAGTTCCAGTTCGGTGATGGAAGTGCGGCGTTCGTCGTCGGCACGAAGGATCCGGCGGTGAGGTTCCTTGGCAGCAATTCGGTGTCGGTGGACTTCATCGACCACTTCCGCGGCGAGGGCGAGGACTTCGACTATAACTGGGAAGAGCGCTGGATCCGCGATGAAGGCTACACGCGCATCGTGCCGCAGACCGTCAAGGGGCTGCTCGAGAGGACGGGTGTCAAGGCGTCCGAGATCGACCACTTCATCCTGCCGTGCCTGTTCGCGAAGCTCGACCAGCAGCTGGCCCAGAAGTGCGGGATCGATCCCTCGAAGGTGCGGGACAATCTGGCGGCAACCGTTGGCGAGTGCGGAACAGCCCATGCGCTTCTGATGCTGGCGCACACGCTTGAAGAGGCGAAACCCGGCCAGAAGATCCTGGTCGCGTCGTTCGGGCAGGGCTGCGATGCCGTGCTGCTTGAGACGGGTGATGGCCTCGACAAGGCGCGACCCGCGCGCGGCGTGAAGGGCTCGCTGGCCCGTCGCAAGGAGGAAAGCAACTACATGAAGTGGCTTGCCTTCAATGGCCTCGTCGAGATGGAAAAGGGCATGCGGGCCGAGAAGGACAACAAGACCGCGCTGACAGTCACCTATCGCAAGCGAGACATGCTGTTCGGTCTCGTCGGCGGCAAATGCGAGAAGTGCGGTACGGCCCAGTTCCCGCGCACGCGCATTTGCGTCAATCCGAACTGCAAGGCCGTCGACCAGCAGAAGCCGTTCTCGTTTGCGGAACTGGAGGGCAAGGTGCTGTCCTGGTCGGCCGACTTCCTGACCTACTCCCAGGACCCGCCGCAGCACTACGGCATGGTTACCTTCGAGGAGGGCGGGCGCTTCCTGTCGGACTTCACGGACGTGGATGTCGGCACGGTCGACAGCGGGTCGAAGATGCGGATGGTGTTCCGCGTGAAGGACTTCGACGAAAGGCGCGGATTCCGCCGCTATTTCTGGAAGGCGGCGCCCGTCTGACTGACGCCGGCATTGCCGAACAGGATTTCCTGGATCATCATGAAACCGCATTGGAGTGAGACACATGGCTACGGGAATTAAGGACAAGGTCGCCATCCTTGGCATGGGCTGCTCGAAGTTTGGCGAGCGCTGGGACATGGGTGCCGAGGAGCTCATGGTCGAGGCCTATCTCGAAGCCATGAAGGATGCGGGCGTCGAGACGAACCAGGTCCAGGCGGCCTGGCTTTCGACACATATCGACGAGCAGTCCGTCGGCAAGGGCGGTACGCCCCTGTCGGTCGCCCTTCGCCTGCCGAACATTCCCGTGACGCGCGTTGAGAACTTCTGTGCTTCGGGTTCGGAAGCGTTTCGCGGCGCGGTCTATGCCGTTGCAGCTGGCGCTGTCGACATTGCGCTTGCGCTTGGCGTCGAGAAGCTGAAGGACACGGGTTATGGCGGCCTGCCGACGGGACAGCCCGGCACGCTGTTGCCGCAGTGGGGCGCGAATGGATCGGCACCGGGCAATTTCGCCCAGCTCGCATCGGCCTACCGCGCGAAGCATGGCGTGTCCAAGCAGGACCTGAAGCGCGCGATCGCCCATGTGTCGGTCAAGAGCCACGACAACGGCGCCAAGAATCCGAAGGCGCACCTGCAAAAGCCGATCACGGAAGAGATGGCACTGAACGCGCCGATGATCGCCGAGCCGCTTGGCCTCTTCGACTGCTGCGGCGTGTCGGACGGGGCGGCCTGTGCCATTGTGACGACGCCCGAAATCGCCAAGGCGATGGGCAAGAAGGACATCATCACCGTCAAGGCGCTGCAGCTTGCCATGTCGAACGGGCTCGAGAGCATGCACAATTCGTGGGATGGCAGCTACTTCCACACGGCGCGCGTGGCCGCGAAGCGGGCCTATGAAGAGGCCGGCATCCGCAAGCCGCGCGACGAGGTCTCGATGATCGAAGTGCACGACTGCTTCTCGATCACCGAGCTCGTGACGATGGAAGACCTCTTCATCAGCGACGAAGGTCGTGCCGTGCACGACGTCATGGATGGCTTCTACGATGCTTCCGGCAAGGTTCCCTGCCAGATCGATGGTGGCCTGAAGTGCTTCGGGCATCCGATCGGCGCCAGTGGCCTGCGCATGCTCTACGAGATGTACCTGCAGCTCCAGGGGCGGGCGGGTGCGCGCCAGCTCAAGGCACCCAAGATCGGCCTCACGCACAATCTTGGCGGCGCACCGTCGATGAATGTGTGTTCGGTCGCGATTATCGGGGCTCAGTAGCCGGCGTTATTGAATCGGCCGGCGGTGCTTCAGACGCCGCCGGCTGGCTTTCATCCCGCAGCGTTTCCGGCGCGGCTGCGCCTTCTGTCTCATCCGCCGGGCCGATCGCGGCGGCAGGGTCTTCCCCGTCGGAGACTGGCTGCGGTTCCCCGCTTTCGGTCGTGGGCCCCATCGATTGCTGCGCGAGGTAGGAGTCGACCCGCCGCCGGACGTTGTCCTTGATGTCGGCGTAGAAGGGATTGACCGAGGAGGGAAAGAGCTCCCTGTATCGGGGACCAGACCAGAGGAAAATCGGCTCTGGCGTGATGTCCGTAAACAGCAGGCCGTTCCAGCAGTCTGCCGACGTGGATGCCGGCGTCACCGCTGGCCGGCCCGCCCCAAAATCCCCGAGCCGTGCGGCCCCCAGGTTCATGTCCGGACTGCCGGCGCGGCCCGAGATCGTCCAGGTCAACGGATTGACGCAGGCGAGCTCCCGTCCGCGGGTCGCGTCAAATCCACCCGAGGGACGCCAAACCAAAGCGTTCTCGCGTGGCAGGTCTCCGCGCGCATTCTGTGTCGTGGAATGCCAGATGATGGCGCAACCTGTCTGGTCCGGGGAGTCGCAGAGGGGCACCCCCTTGGCCATGTCATTCAGCACTTCGGTCGGAATGGCGACCTCGAGCAGATAGGCGGCAACCAGGCGTGCCTTGGTGGCAGGTTTCATTTCGGCCAGAAGCTTCAGGCCATACATCGCGCCCTGTCCGTAGCCCGCGATGACGAAGGGGCGATCGGGCTTGGCCGTGCGCAGGTACTCGTCAAAGGCACGCTTCACGTCGGAATAGGCCAGCAGCCGGGCGGCGCGGCCGTTCTCGCTTCCCGACATGAAGCTGTAAGGCGCAGCCTGGCGGTACAGCGGCATCTGCAGGTTCGCCCAGTCCTCGAATGCGCTGGCGTAAAGCGGCCTGATGATCTGGGTCAGGCGTTCGGCGACAGCAGAGTTGGACGTGGGGGCGTTCCAGAACTCACCGGAAAAGAAGACCGTCGGGTAGATGAAGAACACATCCGCCTTCCGGCTCGCGCTTGTGTCGCGTACCGACCAGGCGCTGGTGCTGGCGTAGTTGGGCGGGGCTGGGCGCGGCGCGTTGTCGAAGGACTCGTTCGGATTGAGCGTGTAGCGGATCAGGTTGTCGCGCGCGGCATAGACGAAGATCGCCGTCATCACAATGAAGACAGCCAAGGCAATCAGGCTGATTTGCAGCTTTCGACTTCCGGTCGACATTGACCCACCGAATCGTGTCCGGTGATTTCGTAGCACGCGTGGTTCGCGCCCGGTTGCACCGCATACATTGAACTTCTGTAAGTATCAAAAATGCAACAAAATCAAGCGGTTCGGTGCGGCGAGTGCACGAAGCCGGAGTAACCTGGCTGATCGATTTCAACCTTTGAGAGAGTCGTCTGGACGAGGTGATGTCCCAAGGCCGGATCGAGCGGATCAATCGCTCCCGCGCGAATGCGTCGGCACAGTTCCCGGTTCAGTTCTTCCAGCGTGCCCGACGTGCCCAGCAGCGACTTCAGGCCTTCCAGCTCGCGACGGGCTGAATCAGGACCAAGTTCAAGTTCCCGCAGCACGATGGACAGCGCATTGGACGCGACGCGGGCGTGGAAGGCGGTGCGGCCGGACAGCGCCGGAATCGCATGCTTGTCGATGAACTCGCGGACGGCGGTCAGGATCTCGGTCGCGGAGGGTTGGTCCATCATGGCTTGATGCCTTTCCTGTAAAGCACGTTCACGAGGTCGATCTCGGTTTCGGAGGAGCGTCGGCCGATGGCAGCGCGCTCAACGCTGCGGTCCGAGCCCTGCGCAAAGGCCTGGTACATGGTCATGCACATGATGCCCCATTTCAGGGTTCCGAAAATCTCCCAGAACCGGACGCGCTCTTCGGTCATCCCCGTGCCGCCGCCTGCCGCATAACCTTCGAGCAGCTGCTGTACGCTGCCGAAGCCTCCGGCCACCTTCGCCGTTTCGCCAAAGCGCCAGGAGTTCACGCAAAGCCATCCGAGGTCCTCCGCCGGATCGCCGACGTGCGCCAGCTCCCAGTCCAGTACCGCGCGAATTCCATCAGGGCCGATGATGAGGTTGCCATTGCGGAAGTCGCCATGGACAAGTGTCAGCTCGCCGGCTTCCGGCAAGCGCTGCTCCAGCCAGCGAAAGGCCGCTTCGAAGACCGGGTGCGGATAGTCATAGCCGTCATAAGTCGCACGGTACTGCTCGAGCTGCTGGCGCGGCGTGACGGCGTTCAGGGCGGGCAGGCGCGTGCGCGGGATCTTGTGAATGCGGGCGAGGGCCTGTCCGCACTGGTGCGCCAGCACGGCGCGTGCGCCTGCATACTCCGCGTCCCTCAGGATCTTGCGGGCGATGGTCTCGCCTTCGATGCGCGTCATCACGTAGCCCGGCCCGATGCCGTCGCTGTCCTTGAGCACATAAGGCACTTCGGGGACGGCGACGCCGGCCTCGTGCGCGAGCCTGAGGATCGCCGCTTCGGTGTCGTGATCCGGAGCGGCGGTGGTACGCTTTGCGACCACGCCACCCGGCGCGCGGCGCAGGATGAGGGGACGCATGCCTTGCGTCGTCTCGAGATCGAAGGACCACGTCTCCTGGCTGGCGCCTCCGGACAATTGGCGAAGCGCGGTAACGGCGCCCGAGCCGGGGTACACGGTTGAGAGTGCGGCTTCGAGCGTGGACTTGATCTGGTCGGTGCCTGTGGTCATGCGGCAAGAGTGCCGCGATGACCGTCGTGCCGTCAATGTTTCAGGCGGGTGCAGTCAGCAGCAGGTTCAGCCCCTGCGCCACCGAGATCGCACCTACGGCAAGCACGATGATGCGGGTGTAACTGCGGAAGGTCGCATTGGACATGCGTTCCAGTACCGAGCTTGCGAGTGTCGTTCCTGCAATCGCGGCCACAATCGCCGCGGCGTACACATCGGCGGCAAGCGTGGGCGCGCTGGCCACGAGCGCGCCATAGTAGCCAACCTTCAGCGTGTGGCTCGCGGCCTGGGTGACGGCCTTGGTAGCGACAACGGCGCGGCGGTCGAGCGCTGACCGGACGAAGAACGTGTCGAGCAGCGGTCCGGCGACACCTGCGAGAAGCTGCAGTCCCGCGACAGTAAATCCGCAGGCAACCGCGTGGCGCGGCTTGCTGGCGTCGAGGGCAAGGCTTTCCGGCAGAGCCAGCGCAAGGTACGGGACCGTGCCAAGAAGGATCAGCATCACGGCCTTGTCCGGCACGTAGGAGAGCGCGAGGGGCAGTGCGATGGCAGGTGAGGCTCCCAGCAGGTAGTAGCCGACGATCTTCCAGTCGATCCAGCTTCTCCAGAGCCAGGCGCGCCAGCCATTGGAGAAGAACTGCGTGATGCCGTGGAGCACCATGGCTGACTGGACCGGCAGGACCAAACCCAGGATCAGCATCAGGATCAGCCCGCCTGCCATTCCGAAAATCCCTGAGATAATGGACGTCAGGACAACGGCGGAACCGATGAACAGGCTGAACGGCAGGGCTGCAAGCATCTGATTTCTCGTAATTTGATGCGTAACCATACGACCGAAAATGGATCATTTCGCGCCGAAACTTGATATGCTGAGGATCTGAAAAAGAGATGGTTCGATGGCCGAGGCGCTTCCTCCGCTCAATGGCATCAAGGCTTTTGAAGCAGCCGCGCGAACGGGCAGCATTGCGGCGGCTGCACGGGAATTGCGCGTGGCACCGTCGGCGGTAAGCCGTCTTGTGAAGCTGCTGGAAGGCCGGCTCGGCAAGGCCTTGTTCATCCGGAACGCTCAGTCCCTGACACTGACCGAGGACGGCAAACGATATCACGCGGAAGTCACGGGTGCGCTGGACCGCATCCGCGGCGCGACGGCGGCGCTCAGGTCGCAGTCGGGCCATACGCTCGTCATCGGTGCGGGGCCGACACTTGCGATGCGCTGGCTCATCCCGCGGCTTCCCGCGTTCCAGGCGAATCACAAGGAAATCGAAGTCCGCGTATCAACCTCGATCGAAACTGCCCAGCCCATGAAGGATGACTGGACGGCCGCCATTCGCATGGGCTCCGGGTTGTGGGCCGGGCACGATGCGCAGCTGCTGTTCACGGCGGATCTCTTTCCGGTCTGCACGGCGCAGATGGCGCGTACGCTCCGCAAGCCGGGTGATCTCTCCCGGGTGAAGCTGCTTCAGGTTGCCAATGCACCCGAAGACTGGGAGCTATGGCTGAAGGCCGCCGGTGCCGCGGGCGTCGACCTCTCACACGCACAGGTGTTCGACTATCCGGCGTTTGCGCTTCAGGCTGCACTGGACGGACTGGGCGTTGCCATGGCGCGGGCTCCGTTTGTCGCCGATGACCTGGCGGCGAAGCGTCTCGTCCGGCCTTTCCCGATCAGCGTTCCCAAGGACAAGGGGTGGTACCTGGTGTCCCGCCATGCCGAGAGGGGCAATGCCGCGCTTGAGGCGTTTCGAACGTGGCTGCTGAAGGAAGTCCGCAAGCAGGCGCGACGAATGTCAGCCTGAACGGATCGTGCGAACCGCGTCGTCCTGCTGGAAGAGATAGAGCAGGTTTCTGAGGGCCTCGCCGCGGGGTGTCTGAAGTTCGGGGTCCCGGGCCACGATGAGGCGCGCGTCATCACTGGCAGCGCCCAGCAGGTTCGCGTGCACGGACAGGTCCGCCAGTCGAAATCCGGGAAGGCCGGACTGGCGTTCGCCGAGCAGTTCGCCGGCGCCGCGCAGGCGAAGGTCTTCCTCGGCGATGGTGAAGCCGTCCTCGGTGTTGCGAATGCATTCGAGGCGCGCACGTGCCGTCTCTCCGAGCGGTGACTGGTAGAGAAGCAGGCAGGTGGATGGCTTGCTGCCGCGACCCACGCGTCCGCGCAGCTGGTGCAACTGGGAGAGGCCAAAGCGTTCCGCGTGCTCGATCACGATGATCGTGGCATCTGGCACGTCGACACCCACTTCGATGACAGTCGTTGCGACGAGTATGGATGCCTTGCCGGCGCGGAAGTCGGCGATTGCGGCGTCCTTCTCGGCAGGCTTCATCTTGCCATGGATCAGACGGACCTGGCCCGGAAGCTGGTGCTGCAGGATGTCGAAGCGCTCTTCTGCAGCCGTCAGGTCGAGGTCCTCGTTCTCTTCGACGAGGGGACATACCCAGAAAGCCCGGTCGCCCGACGCAACCGCGCGCTTGAGGCTGTCCATGACATCCTCGATGCGCGAGAGCGGAATGACACGCGTCGCGATGGGCTTGCGGCCGGCGGGCTTCTCGCGCAGGCGCGACATGTCGAGGTCGCCATAGGCCGTCAGCGCGAGGGTTCGCGGAATGGGCGTGGCCGTCATGACGAGAATGTCGGCGGGCCTGTTGCCCTTGCCCGACAGGGCGAGGCGCTGGTGGACGCCAAAGCGGTGCTGTTCATCCACGACCACGAGTGCGAGGTCCTGGAACACGACGCTCTCGGTCAGCAGGGCGTGCGTGCCGATGAGGATTTTCAGCTCACCGCCGGCCAGTCGGCCGAGGATCTCGTCGCGCTCCTTGCCCCGTTCACGGCCGGTGAGGAGGGCGAGGGTGACACCCGCGGCTTCGGCAAGCGGGCGCAGGGAGGCCTCGTGCTGGCGTGCGAGCACTTCTGTCGGCGCCATGAGCGCGGCTTGGGCTCCGGCTTCGATGGCATTGAGCATTGCAAAGAAGGCCACGAGCGTCTTGCCGGCGCCGACGTCGCCCTGGAGCATCCTCAGCATGCGATGGCCCGAGGCCTGGTCCGCGAAGATCTCGGCGAGAGCCATTTCCTGCGATGGGGTCAGCGTGAACTTGAGGGCAGCGAGCGCACGCGCGCGGAGCCTGCCGTCACCCTTGATCGGGCGGCCGAGCTGCTTGCGCAGCCGTGCGCGCGCCAGTGCGAGCGCGAGCTGGCTTGCGAGCAGTTCGTCAAAGGCGAGGCGCTGGCGTTCCGGCGTCGTGGGTTCGAGGTCAGCGGCTGTTTGCGGCGCGTGCAGCTTGCGCATTGCCGGCAGGAAGGCTGGCCATTGCTGTTTCTTCAGCCAGGCCGGATCCTGCCACTCCGGCAGGTCGGGGCAGCGATCGAGCGCCTGGGCCACGGCTTTCGCCAGTGTCTTCTGCGGCAGGCCTTCCGTGTTGCCGTAGACCGGCTCGATGGCAGGATGCGCTGCAAATGCGGCTTCGTCGAGCATGCGGTCCGGATGGGCCATCTGCAGACGTCCGTCATAGCGTTCGACCTTGCCGCTGACATAGCGCGTGGTCCCGACGGGCAGCAGGTTCTTCAGGTAGTCGCCATGGGAGCGGAAGAAGACGAGATCCATGAAGCCCGTATCGTCGCTGACCATCACCTTGTAGGGCAGGCGCGGCGTGCGGCCCGGCTTGTGCTCCACGACGGTGACCCGGATCGTTATCGGTTCTCCTTCAGGCGCGTCAGCAATCGATGACTGACGGCTCCAGTCATGCAGCGAGATGGGCTTGTGCCACAGCAGGTCGGCAAGGCGCGGGCCCGCGAGGCGCGAGATCAGCTTGGCGAAGCGCGGTCCGATGCCCTGAAGCGTCGAAACTTCGGCAAACAGCGGGAAGAGGATCTGGGGTCGCATCAGCCGACGCCCTCCTGTTCACTTCGGCCCGGCACGCAGGTCGCCAATGATGGCCTCGAGATAGTTCGTCACGATGGACACGTGGCCTTCGCCTTCGGGGAAGGTCGCGCGCGCGTTCGGAATGTTGTCGGCATAGTACTTTCCGATCGATACGGGAACCTGGACATCGTGGGTTCCATGCCAGATCGATACCGGCGCCCGTATGTCCTTCAGGTCGAAGTGCCAGGGTTCGCCATAGATGCGCGCATCGGACGACGGCCCCTTGGCTGAAGCGCGCAGGCCCTCGCGGAAGCTCGCGAAGAGCATGCGCAGGAATTCGGGCGTCATGGCTTCGTTGTCACGGGAGGCACGCGGGACGCTTCGCCGGATGCGGGCGAACTGCTTTTCTGCAGCGGGCAGGTGGATCAGCGTCCGCATGACGTTCATGAGAACCGAACTGCGCATGGGGCGCTGGCCGAGATCGAGCAGGAAACCGACGCGGTTCGTGGACATGCCGGGCGCTTCCGGCGGGCCGAGGCCTGCAATGATGGCCGTCTTGATGATCCGGTTGCCGAAATAGTGCGCGCAGGCTGCCGCGTAAGGGCCGCCTCCCGACATGCCGACGACGGCGAAGCGGTCAAAGCCCAGCTGGTTGGCGAGGGATTCGATGTCGTGCGGCCAGTCCGCGAGCTTGCGGTCCTTCAGCGGATCGGAGAGCCCGTAGCCCGGACGGTCCACGCCGATCATCTGGACGCTCTGGATGTTGAAGAAGCCGGCCTCGAGACGCGAGCCGGGCCAGCCGTGGAAATAGAAGACCGGAAGGGCCGAAAGAGAGCCGAACTGGGCGTAGCCCAGCTTGCGCCCATCCGGCAACGTTACGGTCTGCATCGTCCGCGCGATGGCTCCGTCCGGGCGCGGCCGGGACAGCGGTATGGGGGCAGGGGCGTCCATTCGGATTTCCGGGGTTTCAGGATGCAGAGACGTTTCGGCGCAGCAATATGTAATGCCTAGCCGCCGAACGTGGGAGTGCTTATACAAAGTTCATGGATACAGCCGCAGAAAACCGCCGGAAAAAACTCAAGTTCCAGGCCTGGCACAGGGGCTTCAAGGAGATCGACCTCATCCTGGGGCCCTTCGCCGACGAACGTCTCGGCCAGATGGGCGACGAGGAACTGGACCAGTTCGAGGCGCTGCTGAACGTGCCCGATCACGATCTGTATGACTGGATCTGCCAGCGCAGCTCGCCCCCCGACAGATTCCGCACCAAGGTCTATGAGCAAATTTTCGATTTTAGCCGGCGCGCCGGAAGGGTTTGATGCGCTGCTGGTCGCATCCCGGGCCAGGAAGGCCGGGGCGATCCACCTTCACGTCGCCCGCGATGAGCTGCGCGTGTCGGCGCTGGCCGAGGCCGTGCGCTTCTTCGATCCGGCGCTGCCTGTCCTGACGTTCCCGGGATGGGACTGCCTTCCCTATGACCGCGTGTCGCCCAAGCCCGAGATCGTGGCCGCGCGCATGGCCACGCTCTCGACGCTGGCCGGCGGCGTCAAGGGCCCGTGCATCGTCATTGCGACCGTCAGTGCCGCGCTCCAGCGCGTGCCGCCGCGCAATGCCATTGCGAGCGCGCATCTGCGGGTCAGCAAGGGCGGCACGCTTCGGCTTGATGATCTCCTCGGCTTCCTCGCACGGAACGGGTTCTCGCGCGTTGGTGCGGTGGTCGAGCCGGGAGACTTTGCGGTGCGCGGTGGCATCGTTGACATCTTTCCGCCGGGAGAGGACCTGCCGGTTCGCCTCGATTTCTTCGGGGACACGGTTGAGTCCATCCGCCGCTTCGAGGCCGAAAGCCAGACTTCGGTAGCAGAAGCGGACCAGCTCGTGCTGTCACCTTTCAATGAGGTTCCGATCGACCGGGAGTCGGTGCAGCGCTTCCGCGCGGGCTACGTGGCGAACTTTGGTGCCGTACTCGACGAGGATCCGCTTTACGAGGCTGTGAGTGCCCAGCGCAAGCATGCGGGCATGGAGCACTGGCTGCCGCTGTTCTACGAGAAGCTCGAGACGATCTTCGACTATGTCGGACCGGCTCCGGTGACGCTGGACCACCAGGTCGAGGAATCGCATGCGTCGCGCCTGGCGCTGATTGCGGACTACCATGATGCCCGCGTCACCGCGCGCGAGGCGGCGAAGGGCGTCGCGAAGGGAATGGCGTCGCCCTACAAGCCGCTCAAGCCTTCAAGCCTGTACCTGACCGAGGATGAATGGGTTGGCGAACTGACTGGCCGGCAGGCGCTGCAGATGTCGCCGTTCAAGCCGGTGGAGCTTTCGGGCCATTCGGACGGTGGCGCGGTCAAGGGGCGGGACTTCGCACCTGAGCGCATCGCGGCCTCCAAGAACGTCTTCGACAGCGTGACAGCGGCGATCAACGGGTTGCTGCAGAACCGCAAGCGCGTGGTGATCGCCTGCTGGACGGCGGGCTCTGCCGAACGCATGGGCGGCGTGCTGGCTGACCATGGCGTGTCCCCGATCACGCTCGCCGGCAGCTGGGAGGAAGTGCAGAAACTTCACCCGGCCGCAGTGGCGGTTGTCGTGTTGGGGCTTGAAGCGGGTTTCGAGACGGCTGACCTCGCCTTCATGTCCGAGCAGGACATCCTGGGCGACCGGCTTGTCCGGCGGCAGGGGCAGAAACGCCGGACGGCGAACTTCATCGTCGAGGCGGCCGCCCTCACCACGAATGACCTTGTGGTGCATGTCGACCACGGCATCGGTCGCTATCTGGGCCTGCGCACGATTGAAGCCGCGGGCGCGCCGCACGACTGTCTTGAGCTCCAGTATGATGGTGGCAAGCTGTTCCTGCCCGTCGAGAACATCGAACTCCTGTCGCGCTACGGATCGGATGACGAGGGCGCCGTGCTGGACCGGCTCGGCGGGTCGGGCTGGCAGAGCCGCAAGGCGAAGCTCAAGAACCGCATCCGGGACATGGCCGAGCAGCTGATCAAGGTCGCGGCCGAGCGTCAGCTGCGCGAGGGGCCCGTGATCGATGCGCCGCACGGTGTCTATGAAGAATTCTGCGCGCGCTTCCCCTATGGTGAAACCGAAGACCAGGAGAAGGCGATCGGCGACGTGATGGAAGACCTGACGAAGGGTCTTCCGATGGATCGCCTGGTCTGCGGCGACGTCGGTTTCGGCAAGACGGAAGTGGCGCTGCGTGCGGCGTTTGTCGTGGCGATGACGGGCCGACAGGTTGCGGTCGTGGTGCCGACGACGCTGCTGGCCCGCCAGCACTTCAAGACCTTCGTCAACCGCTTTGCCGGCTTTCCGGTTCGCATCCAGCAGCTCTCGCGCCTGGTGACGCCTAAGGAGGCCGCGGAGACGAGGGCCGCCATCGCGGCGGGCCAGGTGGACATCGTGGTGGGCACGCACGCGCTGCTGGCGAAGTCGATCGAGTTCCGCGACCTCGGGCTCCTGATCATCGACGAGGAGCAGCACTTTGGCGTGTCGCACAAGGAGCGGCTGAAGCAGCTGCGCTCGGAGGTGCACGTGCTGACGCTGACGGCGACGCCGATCCCGCGCACGTTGCAGCTGGCGCTGTCGGGCGTGAAGGAAATGTCCATCATCGCGACGCCTCCCGTTGACAGGCTTGCGGTGCGCACCTTCGTGACACCGTTTGACCCCGTCACCGTGCGGGAAGCGCTGCTGCGCGAGCACTATCGCGGCGGGCAGAGCTTCTTCGTGTGCCCGCGCATCTCGGACCTCGCCGATGCCGAAGAGTTCATGAAGACGACGGTGCCGGAGGTGAAGTATGCGGTGGCCAATGGCCAGCTGACGCCGACGCGGCTCGAGGACATCATGTCGTCGTTCTATGACGGCAAGTTCGACGTGCTGATTTCGACGCCCATCGTCGAGAGCGGCCTCGACATCCCGACCGCGAACACGCTGATCGTCTATCGCGCGCATGTGTTCGGCCTGGCGCAGCTCTACCAGCTGCGGGGACGCATTGGCCGCTCCAAGGCGCGGGCCTTTGCCTATTTCACCGTGCCGCCGGATCGCACGCTGACCGACAATGCCGACCGGCGGCTGAAGGTGCTGCAGTCGCTGGACTCGCTGGGAGCCGGGTTCACGCTGGCGAGCCACGACCTCGACATACGCGGCGCCGGCAATCTCCTCGGCGAGGAGCAGTCGGGCGAAGTCCGGGAAGTCGGCATCGAGCTTTACCAGGACATGCTGGAGGAGGCGGTGGCAAGCCTGCGCGGCAAGCTGCCGGAGAAGGATGAATCCTGGTCGCCGCAGATCAACCTGGGCTCGGCCGTTCTCATCCCTGAGGCCTATGTCAGTGACCTGAACCTGCGCCTTGCGCTCTACCGGCGCCTCTCGACGCTGGACAGCGACCAGGCAATCGACGCCTTTGCCGCCGAGGTCATCGACCGCTTCGGGCCCCTGCCACCTGAAGTGCGTTCGCTCCTGAAGATCGTGTCGATCAAGCGGCTCTGCCGCATCGCGCAGGTCGAGAAGATCGATGCCGGCCCCAAGGGCGCGACGATCACCTTCCGCAACAATGCCTTCCCCAATCCGGTGAAGCTGGTGGGGTGGCTGTCACAGAACCCGAAGCTGGCCAAGGTGCGGCCTGACCAGAAGGTCGTGATCATGCGCGAGTGGGCGACGCCGGAGGAACGCCTCGTGGGCGCGGCGCAGACGCTTTCAAAACTGGCTGAACTGGCCGCCGCCTGAGTGCGCTTAACCCGGACTTAACCGCGATTGCGTGTCGGGCATGGTCTGGTTAAGCGGTTGGCCATGGCCCGCAGTGCATAATCACGCCCTGGCACTGGGGTTTTTCGGTTCATGACACAGTATGACCTGATTGTCGTCGGCAGCGGGCCGGCGGGACGGCGCGCGGCAATCCAGGCGGCGAAGTTCCGCAAGCGCGTTCTTGTCGTCGAGCGCGGCTATCGCGTGGGTGGCGTGTGCGTGCATACGGGCACCATCCCCTCGAAGACGCTTCGCGAAACGGTCCTCAACCTGACGGGCTGGCGCGAGCGCGGGTTCTACGGACGCGCCTATCGCGTGAAGCAGGACATCACGGCCGAGGATCTCAAGCGTCGCCTGTCCATGACGCTTGATCACGAGGTGGAGATCCTTGAACACCAGTTCGCGCGCAATACGGTCGAGCGCGTCTCGGGCGCTGCGCGATTCATTTCGCCGACACGGATCGAAGTGCAACGTACTGACGGCAAGACCGAAGCCTACGATGCCGAGCGGATCATTCTGGCCGTCGGCACGGTGCCGCATCGCCCGCCCGAGGTGCCGTTTGATGGGGATGCCATCGTGGATCCGGACGAGATCCTGGACCTCAAGCGCATTCCGCGCAGCCTGACGATCATCGGTGGTGGCGTGATCGGGATTGAATACGCGACGATCTTCTCGGCGCTCGATGTGCGTGTCACGGTCGTCGATCCCGCGCCCGCGCTGTTGCCCTTTGTGGACCAGGAGCTCGTGGACGAGTTCGTGCATGACCTGCGCGACCGCGGCATGACCCTGAGGCTCAAGGCCAGGATGAGCCGCGTGGAGCGCCTGAGTGATGGCTCCTGCGTCGTGCAGCTTGAAGACGGGCGCCAGATCCGCTCCGAGATGGTGCTGTTTGCGGCGGGCCGCCAGGGCGCAACGCACACGCTCAACATCGAGGCCGCCGGCCTGACCGCGGACAAGCGGGGCCGGCTCCACGTCAACCCGTCAACGTTCCAGACCAGCGTGCCGCACATCTACGCGGCCGGCGACATCATCGGCTTTCCGAGCCTTGCCTCGACATCCATGGAGCAGGGACGGATCGCGGCGTGCCATGCCTTTGGCGAAGAGGCACCGGCGGCGCCCGAGTTCTTCCCCTATGGCATCTACTCCGTGCCGGAAATCTCGACGGTGGGCCTGACGGAAGAGCAGGTGCGGGAGAAGGGTGTGCCTTATGAATGCGGTGTCGCGCGGTTCCGCGAGACGTCGCGCGGTCACATCATGGGCCTGAGCTCCGGCTTCATGAAGATGGTGTTTGCGCTGGAGACGCGCCGCCTGCTGGGCGTGCACATCGTGGGCGAAGGGGCGACGGAGCTCATCCACATTGGCCAGGCCGTGCTGAACCTGGGCGGTACGCTCGACTATTTCGTCGAGAACACGTTCAACTATCCGACGCTGGCCGAGGCCTACAAGATCGCGGCGCTTGATGCGTGGAACCGGATGCCGAAGGTGAATGCCTCCGTCACCCAGTTGCGGGATGTTCAGGCGCGCCTCGCGCGCGCCTGAGCCTGTTACTCGGCGGCGTTCTTCTCGTCGACCTGCCAGGTGATGGGCGTGCCGTCGGAGTTCAGGAACTCGCTGCGCGTGGCGTCCTGCGGTGCCGGGTCGCCGGTGCGCTGCTTGAACAGGGTCATGCACTGTTCGAGCAGGTGACCCAGGTGCCAGAACTCAAGATGGCCCTTGTCCGAGAAGAAGCCGTTGTGGCGCGACGCTGACGGCGGGTGGATCGAGACGAGCAATCCGAAATCCGCGCTGAAGGCATGGCGGCAGCCCGCAAGATCCCGCACGTCCTGCGTGGCGGGGCTCGTGTCGAGATGCTTGCACTGCACGATGGCGCTGCCGTCCTTGCCATTGGCGAACATGTCGACGCCGTAGTCGTTGGAGCGCTGGTTCAGCTTGACGTCCCAGCCCCAGGCCACGAACAGCTTTGCCACTTCCTGGCTGAACACGGCCGTGGGCGTGGAGCCTTTCGCGTCGGCGATGCGATGGATTTCCTCGCGCCAGAACGCCGTGGTCGTGCGAACCTTGAGGTCGTTGTACCACTCGTCCTTCGCGGCCGCGAAGGCTTGCTTCTGGCGCACGACCTTCATGCACTGCTCGTGCTTTTTCGTTGCCTTGGCATGTACGAGGGTCTGCGCGTGCGCGGCCAGCGCGCCGAGAACCAGGGACACTGCCAGGTAGGTGATCCAGAACATCGGCGGCAGAAGATCGACGCGGCCGAAATTCGCGGGATCAAGGAACGCGTAGTTGCCGACCTCGTGCGCATAGAGCGCGATGGCCGCAGCGACCGGCAGCAGGAACGCCGATGTCATGCGCCATGGAAACTCGACGAGCTCATTGCGCGCGGCTTCCTGGTCCTTCTCGACCTTGCCGTCAGCGAAGTCCGCGTCGGTGAGTCCGAATTCGGATGCGACGGGTTTCTCGCGCGTCCACGGATTGGGACCCAGCGCATCGGAACCCGACAATTTGAGCAGCCCGTCGGAAACAAATTTTTCCGCGGGAAAAGACGCACTCTCAGTCACAGTCACGCCCCCCACAAGCGCATCTGCATTTATACGAAAATGCCTGATGAGCGCCACCATCTCATTTGAAGGCGCCGATGTGGAGTGCCGGCGCGACACGCTTCACGGGTTATTTGGTAAAGGCGCTGAAATGCTGGGTTAAAGCGCGTTCATCAAGCGTCCGTGTGCAGAGCATTCAGCCCATTTTAAGCGTGGCTGGTGAATGCGGAATGGCATTTCCCCTGTCAGGAGAATTGCGGGTATCGGTTGCCATGGCTCGTTAAGCGCGTCGGGCGATGATGGGGCAGGCGCCACACGAGGGAGACGCTCCATGCTCAGACGGACCATCTTCATGGCGCTTGCCATCATGAGCGGTGCCATCACGTTCGTGGACGACTTCGGCGGTGCGATCGTCATGGGTGCGAACAAGCAGCCGCTGGTTGACGCCTATGAGCAGGCTGGCGTCGACGTGAGCGACTGCAAGAACCGTCCCGTGGGCGTGACGGATCCCTCGGGTGGCATGCCCGAATGCCTTGAGGGAACCTTCAAGGACATCGCGCGAAAGATCGAGGGCGCAGGCGGGGATGACGCGTCGTTCGGCGGCGAGGTCGACGCCGAAGCGGTTGGTGAACCCGAAATCGAATAGGCTCTCAACCCCTGCGGAACAGCGCGTAGCCGATCAGCAGCGTGACGGCGGTTACCGCCTCGACGGCGATCGGCTGGACGACTTCAGGCACGAAACCGGTTTCGGCCATCGTTGCGAGGCGCGCGGCGAGGGCAAGCCCCACGAGCACGAGCGGCGGCAGGATGAATTGACGGTCGGCACGCCAGGCTGCCAGCAACATGAAGAGGCCGGACATCGCAAAGAAGCCGCCAATGTCGGCACGCATGGACGAGACACCCAGTTCACCGATCAGGGAATAGCCGAGCTGCTCACCCAGCTTGTGCGGCTGCATGTAGGCCTGCGAGGCGATGAGCAGCGCGATGGCCCCCTGCAGGGCGATGACGGCGCGGATGATGGTCTTCAGCATGGTGGCAGTTCCCGGGTTTCATTGGCTTCACGCCGATTATAGCCCGGGAGTTCAGGGCGGGTTCAATTGCCTTTTGCGGTAAACCCGGGAACAGGGCGGAAGGGTGTGGCAATGACGCCGGGTGCGCCGTGTGCGGACTTTTTTCCTTTAATGCCCTGTTGCCGGGGGCTTCGATGGGGTTCGTATCCCCTGCGTTTCGCCTTGAGCGTCCCGGAGGGCGCCCGTCGAAGGCCGAAACGGGCTTCGATCAAACGCTTTAACGGATTGCCCTGGCAGGCGCTGGCCGATATGTGATGGAAGTGTGCGGCCGGCGTGTCGAAAGCTGGCTGCCGAAGAACCGAATCTCCTGTAAGGATTCGGACCAGTTGTTGTTCGTAAAAAAGGTGCCGTGCGTGCAGAGTCAGATGTCGGGCGTTGGTGAAGCGCGCAAGTGGGCCGAAAGACTGGTGAAGTATCGAGCGCCCAGCGCCATGCGGGGCTTGCAGGAGATCCTCCTGACGGTGCTGCCTTTCGTGATGCTGTGGGCGGCGGCGTGGTATGTGCAGTCCTACAGCTATCTTCTCGCACTTGCGATATGCGTGCCGGCCGCCGGGTTTCTGGTGCGGCTGTTCCTCATTCTCCATGACTGCGGCCACGGTTCGTTTTTCCGGCAGCGCGGCGCCAATGACTGGGTTGGCAGGATCTGCGGGCTTCTGACGCTGACGCCCTACGGTGTCTGGCGCAAGTCGCACAACATGCATCATGCAACCTCCGGCAACCTGACGCGGCGCGGCATCGGCGATATCGAGACGATGACGGTCAATGAGTATCTGGCGCAGCCCTGGTACGAGCGCCTGCGCTACCGGCTCTATCGCCATCCGGTGACCTTGTTCGTGATTGGTCCGGCCTATGTGTTCCTGATCGCGAACCGATTGCCGATCGGCATGATGCGGGCGGGAGCTTCGCCGTGGATCTCAGCGATGCTCAACAATGCGGCGCTGGTGGCGTGCGTGGCCGGGATGATGTGGCTTGTGGGCGTGGTGCCGTTCCTGATGATCCACCTGCCCATCGTGCTGATGGCCGGGTCCATTGGCGTGTGGCTGTTCTTTGTCCAGCACCAGTTCGAGGGCACGGTCTGGGAGACGGACGAGACCTGGGACATCCAGCACGCCGCCCTGCGCGGCAGCTCGCATTATGACCTGCCGGCGGTGCTGCGCTGGCTGACGGCGAATATCGGGGTGCATCACGTGCACCATCTCAATGCGCGCATTCCGTTCTATCGGCTGCATCAGGTTCTGAAGGACTATCCGGAGCTGCGGTCGATGGGCCGGCTTACGCTGTGGGAAAGCTTCAGCTGCGTGAAACTCGCCCTCTGGTGCGAGACCCGCAAGCGCATGATTTCGTTCCGGGAGTTGCAGGCGGGGTGAGAAAGCCTTTCGCGCGTCGTGTTCATCGATGTGCCGCACACGTGGCTCTTCTCTATCGTCATGGCCGCGTCGCGCGGCAGCGCGTACCAGACATGACGGTAGAGAGAGGGTGACGCTGTTGACGAGCGCTGGCTTAAGGACAGGCTCAAAGCATTTCACTTTGCTAAATTCGGACCGAAACCGAAGTCTCTAGAGCGTGCTGTTTGGCTCTACAGAAGCAAACGTGATGCGAATGAAAATCGGGATCCGTTCCGGAGTGCATATCACGATGTAATTGGAGTCGTCGCTGTCTGTTCCTGTAACACAGAGTTTGTCCACTTCCAGGCGCCCGCGCAGGACTACATACCCGTCTCTGTTCATGTTTTTCAGTATATGCGGAATGTCCTGAATGGGGACCAGGGCGATATCATAGGGAGAGTTCTTTGCGCGCGAGGCGTCGGGGTAGAAGCGAACTGAGGTCCCAACACGCGACATGAAAGCTCGGCCACAAAACATT
>CAZYFM010000049.1:0-22761 GCA_964646885.1 uncultured Flavobacteriaceae bacterium | reverse complement strand
AGCGCAAAGTCGATTCCCGCCGTGACCCCGCCACCCGAAATGCGATTGCGATCCTTCACCACGCGCGCATTCACCGGGATCGCACCAAACGCCGAGAGATAGTCACGCCACATCCAGTGACAGGCGGACCTGTATCCCTGCAGAAGCCCTGCCGCGCCCAGTACCAGCGATCCGGTGCACACCGACGTGACGTACTTTGCCTTCTCCGCCTGCGCCTGCAGGAAGTCGAGCGTCTCGTTGTCCGTCATCAGCGGAACCTGCCCCGCACCGCCTGGGACGCAGATCAGGTCAAGCTGCGGGCAATCCTTGAACGTGGTCGTCGACATGAGCGAGAGCCCGGCATCCGAGGGAATGGGCTCGACCGACTTCCAGATGTAATGCGCCTTCGCGCCCGGCGCGCGGGACAGGAACTGAGCGGGCCCCGTGAGATCGAGCTGCGTCAGGTTCGGATAGAGCAGAAAGCCGACATGAAAGGTCTGGGTCATGATCATCTCCTTGGCATTCCCATTGATAACCCGGAACGGCCGTGGCACAAATGACAAGTAATCGACTTTTCATGCCAACCCGGGAGCGCGGGCGCCTGCCAGCCGAAGCCTTGGCGTAGGCTGGTCCAGCCCGCATTTTCAAAAGGACCACCGAAGATGACAAAGAGGCCCAACACGAAGAGCGGGCTGGAAGCCCGATCTCCCAGGACCATCGCCATCCCGGTCTTCCAGCAGCTGCAATCCCTTGACGCCGTGGGCCCCGCACAGGTCTTCGGCAGCGCAAACCAGCAATTGGCACGCGAAGCCTACCGCATCAGGTTTGTCGCCAGCACGCCCGGGATCATCACCACGTCGGCAGGCTTTGCCGTGCACGCCGACAGCCTGAAGGCGGTGGCTCCCGAAACGGTCGACACGCTCATCTGTCCGGGCGGAGAGGAAGCATCAATCCGCGATGCGCTTCACGATCGCAGGCTGATGGCCTGGATCCGCGCGACGGCAAGCGCCGCGCGGCGCGCATGCTCCGTCTGCTCCGGCGCCTTCCTGCTGGCGAGCACGGGTCATCTGGACGGCCGGCGCGCCGCAACTCACTGGGGTTCGACCAGCGAGCTGCAGCGCCTCCATCCGAAGGTCAGCGTCGATCCGGAAGCCATCTTCGTCACCGACGGCAAGTTCTGGACATCTGCCGGTGTCACAACGGGCATCGACATGGCGCTCGCGCTGGTCGAGTCAGATCACGGACGTGACGTCGCAACCGCGATCGCGAAACGCCTCGTTGTCTATATGCGCCGCCCCGGCCACCAGACGCAGTTCTCGACGGCACTCCAGGTGCAGGAGGCCCAATCCGATCGCCTCGCGGCACTCGCGGCCTGGGTCGAGGAACACCTGACAGATCCGCTCGACGTGGAGACACTGGCGGCGCGCGCCGCCATGAGCCCGCGCAGCCTGCACCGCCACATGAAGGACGAGCTGGGCGTATCCCCCGCGCGCTTTGTGGAATCCCTGCGCCTCGACGCCGTCCGGCGATGGCTCGAACAGGGCCGGATGGACGTTGCCACCGCAGCAGCCCGCGCGGGATTTTCCGGGGCCGACCACCTCATCCGCGCCTTTTCCCGGCGATTTGGCGTCACACCCGCCGCCTACAGGCAGATCCATGGGCGTCAGGCCCTTGAGAGCCGCACGGCGGCCGAATAGGTTCTCGACCATGTTGCACCAGACCAAATTCCAGTCCTTCGCTGAAACCACCACCCCGCTCCAGGGACCGCCGCGTCTCGCCGCCCTCAGGGCGGAACTGAAGCGCCGCGGCTACGATGGTTTCGTTGTTCCCCGCGCCGACGAGTACCAGGGAGAATACGTTCCGCCTCGTGCCGAGCGTCTCGCCTGGCTGACAGGCTTCACCGGCTCGGCCGGCGCTGCCGTGGTCCTGCTCGAGAAGGCCGCGATCTTCACCGATGGCCGCTACACCGTGCAGACGGCAGAGCAGGTCGACCCGAAGGCCTTCGAATATCGCTCTCTTGTCGATGAACCGCCGCCGGACTGGATTGCAGACAACCTGCCGAAGGGGGCGAAGCTCGCCTATGATCCCTGGATGCACACCGCCGCTGGCGTGGAAGCGCTCCAGTCCGCCGTGACGCGCGCCGGCGGAACGCTGGTGGCCTGCACCGACAACCCGCTCGATGCCGTGTGGGACGACCAGCCCGCTGCACCGCTCGGTGCCGTCTCCATCCAGCCGCTCGAATTTGCCGGCGAAACATCGGAGGCCAAGCGCGACCGCATTGCCTCTGGCCTGCGCGATGGCAAGACCGACGCTGCGGTGATCACGTTGCCGGAATCGATCGCCTGGCTGCTGAACATCCGCGGCAGCGACGTCCCGCACACGCCCTTCCCGCACAGCTACGCCGTGCTGAACAATGACGGCCACGTGGAGCTGTTCATCGACCGCCGCAAGTTCACGCCGGGCATTGATGAGTGGCTCGGAAACCGCGTGACGGTGCGTCCGCAGGAAGAACTGGGTGACCACCTGCGCAGCCAGAAGGGCAAGCGCATCCAGATTGACCCGGCGACGGCATCGGCCTGGCTGTTCGACCAGCTGAAGGCCGGGGGCGCCACGATCGTGCGCGCTGCCGATCCGGTGCTCCTGCCGAAGGCCTGCAAGAACGCGACCGAGCTGGCCGGAACCCGCAAGGCACATGAACGCGACGGCGTTGCCCTGTCGAAGTTCCTCTCGTGGCTCTCGCGCGAGGCACCGAAAGGCAATGTCGACGAAATCGAGGCGTGCCGCGTGCTCGAGGACTTCCGCCTCCAGACTGGCGCGCTGAAGGACCTGAGCTTCGGCTCGATCTCGGGCTCCGGCCCGAATGGCGCCCTTCCGCACTATCGCGTCACGAAGAAGTCGAACCGCAAGATCAAGTCCGGAGAAATCTACCTGATCGACTCTGGCGGCCAGTACCTCGACGGCACCACCGACGTGACGCGCACCGTGGTGGTTGGCACGCCGACGGCCGAGATGAAGGACCGCTTCACCCGCGTGCTGAAGGGACACATTGCCCTCGCCCGCGCCCGCTTCCCGGAGGGAACGACGGGGGTCCAGCTCGACACGCTGGCACGCATGGCCCTGTGGGACGGCGGCTTCGACTACGACCACGGAACGGGCCACGGCGTTGGCGCCTATCTGAGCGTCCACGAAGGCCCGCAGAACATTTCAAAGAAGCAGGTCAACGTGCCCTTGAGGCCCGGCATGATCATTTCGAACGAGCCCGGCTACTACAAGGTGGGCCACTACGGCATCCGCATCGAGAACCTGATCGTGGTGACGGAACCGAAGGACGTGGGCGGCGAGCGCAAGATGATGGAGTTCGAAACCATCACGCTCGCCCCGATCGACCTGAATCTCGTCGAGCCATCCATGCTGACCGAAGCCGAGCGCAAGTGGCTGAACGACTACCACGCCCGCGTCCGTCAGAAGCTCGAAGCCAACCTCGAAGGCGAAGCCCGCGCATGGCTGGTCGAGGCCACGCGCCCGGTCTGATGTTGCAGGGAAGATTGGGACACAAAGGCACAAAGTAGAAAAGGCACAAGGGAAGCCATTCCTTCTCTTGTGCCGGAACTGGTGAAGTTGGTTTTTGGCGCGCAAGGCGCGCCGACCTGCAACATCGACGTTGCTGCAAAGCATTGTCCGTCACCCAACCCATTGTGCCTTTTCTACTTTGTGCCTTTGTGTCAAATCCCCTTTCCAAACTCGGACGCATCCCTCACGGTCACAGGAACAGCATGTCCCCCATCACCCGCCTCGACCACGTCATCGTCGCCGTCCGCAGCCTCGACACCGCCGCCGCGAACTGGCGCAAGCTCGGCTTCACGCTGACACCGCGCGGACTTCACGAAGGCAAGGGCACCGGCAATCACTGCATCATGTTCGGCGACTCATACATCGAACTGCTTGGCATCGTGGATGACACCGGCACGAAAGGCCGTCTTGGCCAGCGCGTGAACGAGCGCGGCGAAGGCGGCATGGGGATCGCCTGGGGCGCCGACGATGCCGACCGCACCTGCGCCGCCCTGCGTGCGGCCGGCGTGGAAGCCGAAGACCCGAACGACCTCAGCCGCCCGCTCGACCTCGACGGCAAGCGCGACATCGTCCGCTTCCGCAACATCATGCTGCCCGGCCTGCATTTGCCCGGAACAATGCAGTTCGTCTGCACGCACGTGACACCCGAACTCACCCGCGCCCGGCGCGAATGGCAGCTCCACCCAAGCGGCGCAACCGGCATTGCGGAAATTTTCATCGCAGCCGCCGACGCCGCGGCCGCGCGGGCACAACTCGCCCCGGCCTCACCGACCAACGCCACGATCACGATGGCCTCGCGCGAGGAGATTGCAGGCAAGCTGGGCACCAGGGCGCTTGAGGGCGCGCCCGCCGAAGGCATCGTGGCGATGACGATCCGCGTGAATGAGCTCGACGCCGCAGGTGCCATGCTCTCGATGGGCCGCATCCCGCATGAGGAGACGCGCCACGCCATCACCGTCCCCGCCACTTCAGCCAATGGGATCGTGGTGCGCTTCTCCGAAGACTAGACCGAACGGGCCGGCAGCTACGACAGCGTGCGATGACCGGCAGGACTGATCCGGCGGACAACAAACAGGATCCCGAGCGCGATCGCCACGACAACCAGCGCCGTCCAGCTTCCCGCTGCCGCAATGGCACTGGCGGCAGCCCAGGTGATCGAAGAGAACGCCTCCGACAGGGTCGCCACGCGGGACGACGCATGGCGCCGCCTGAACTGGCTGCGCTTCACCTGTGACCGGAACCACAGCTGGATCGCGATCGCGGACACGGCCGATGCAATGATGGCCCCGGCCGCAATGACGGCCACGCTGAGGGAAAAGAACAGGAGACCCAGCACCAGCGGCGCGAACACGACGCCAATGCAGATCATCACGGCTTCGACCTTGCAGCGAAGAAGACGGGACGGCGACACGGGTGCCGTTCCGACAAGATCCGGCGCGTCCTCGCCTGAGACCGTCAGCCACGCAAGCGCACCCGCCAGTTGCCCGGCCGCCATGACGAGCATCGGGATCAGGACCACAGGCGCACCACCCTTGTGCGCATAGCTGTGCCAGAGCATGGCCGCAGGTGGCAGCAGGTAGAGCAACTGCATCAGTGTCTGCGACAGCAGCCACGGATCCCGCAGGATCAGCTGCATCTCCTTGCGCCGCAAGGCACGCGAAGGCGTTTCGACGCGCAGCCTGCGATCGGACGCGACACGCCCCAAACCGCCATGCGAGACACTCGACGCCGCCAGCGCGAAGCGGGCAAAACGCGGCACCTGAGCGGCAGCGATGACAACAAACAGCGCAAGGCTTGCGGCGAACACGATGATCAAGGCCGAGACATCGCCCATCACCGCCCGCGCGGGCCACCACGCCATGCTGTCGAGGCCCGGCGCATGGGCAAGCGCAGTCTCGGACTGCAGGAACGCAAAGCGCGACATGGTACCGGTCGAGAACATCGCCGCCAGCTGCAGCCCGATGGCAAAGAGGCCACCAATCACCGCCGCCGTGATCTGGGCAATGAGCCGCGTGCGCTTCGGCCCGATGACGTCAAACAGGAAGACCGTCAGCGCAATGGCAAGCGCCGTCGCGACAAGCGCAACGGAGGCCATGACGCCATAGGCCCCAAGCCAGTGCATGCCGCTCTGCCAGACGAGGACATTGATGAAGGGGCCGACAAAGACGATGGACATGGCGCCGACGGAAAGCACGATGGCGCCCACGCGCACGGCGAAGAGCCGCTGCACCTGCGCGGGCGAACTCAGGATCAGTTCAAGGTCGGAGCGCGCATAGAAGGTACGCGTGACGCTTTCCATCGCTTGCGACAGGATCGCCGACCCCGACAGCACGATGCCAACCGAAATGCCCATGAGCGTCGGCAGGTCGTTCTCAAGCGCCTCGCGGGCAAGCGGGCCGACCACGAACCACGCCACGGCGTGCATGATGACCAGAAGCACCGAAAGCCCGATGAACAGGCGACGGCGACGCGCGGCGCCATCGGCAGCCAGCATCGAAAACGTATCGCGCCAGACCAGCCGTGACTCGTGCTGCGCGAACCAGGTCAGTGAACCGGGCGCACTCATGCGACGGCCGCATCCTGCTCGACGATGGTGAGGAACAGTTCTTCAAGGCACGAGTCGCCGCGTCCCACGCGCTCGCGCAGTTCCTGCAGCGTACCTTCCGCGACCAGGCGGCCGCCCGCAATCACGCCAATGCGATCCGCCATGCGCTCCGCAATTTCAAGGATGTGGGTCGTCATGATCACCGTGCATCCGGCACGCACACGCTCGGTCAGCACGGTCTTCACGAGACGCGCGCTGCCGGCATCAAGGCCCGTCAGGGGTTCATCGAGGATGATGAGCTTCGGATCATGCACCAGCGCGCCCGCCAGGGCCACCTTCTGCCGCATGCCGCGCGAGAACGGCTCACAGCGCTGGTGCGCCACTTTCTCGAGGCCCAGCCATCCGATCAGCTCGCGCGCGCGCACCGCCGCAACATCCGGCGCCACGTTCCAGAGACCCGCCACGAATTCCAGATACTCGAACGGCGTCAGCTTGTCGTAGATCATGGGCTCGTCCGAGACCCAGCCGACGATCTGCTTCGCGGCAACCTGGTCGCGGCGCGCGTCGACGCCGAAGATGCTGATCGCACCTTCATCGGGCTGCAGCAGCCCGCTCACCATGCGCAGCGTGGTCGTCTTGCCCGCGCCATTGGGACCGAGCAGCATGTAGAACTCGCCCCGACGAACGCTGAGATCGAGCCCCGCAACAGCCGGCTTGTCGAACCGCTTGCAAAGCCCGCGAATTTCAAGGGCCGGTGACACCGCCTCGACACCCATCCACGCCACTCCCACACCTGTAATCTGAGGGCGAAGAGACTATGAAAAACTGGTTTCGAACCCTTGAAGAAACAGCGAAAAGTCTCGGAGAAAACTGAGAAACTGCGGGCAGGATGCCCGCGCTCCCAGGCAATGACCTCCCCTGGAACCGTGGGCTTCCAGCCCGCCCGTGGGAGTTCTGCTGCGTCACTCCGTCATTTGCACTCTCGAGAATGTTCCTATATTGTTCCACCCCAGAAATGTTGCGCTTACCGGATCTCGGTAGGCCTCAATCAGCAAAAGGAAGAAACAGGAAAACGAAAAACACGCGACGAAAGTGTCATCTTCTGGAAAGAATTTCGCGGAAGACCGGGATTTTCAGGGGCAGGCGTTCGGGACGAGTGTCATCTTCATCGCTTCCGGATTGATCGCCCCCGGAGCTAGGCCCCAACCATCGCGATCCAGTCATCTTCGCTGATGACCTTCACCCCGTGCTTCTGCGCGTCCTTCAGCTTGGACCCGGCTCCCGGGCCCGCCACGACCAGGTCGGTCTTGGCGGAGACGGAGCCGGCCACCTTGGCACCCAGCGCTTCCGCCCGGGCCTTGGCCTCGCTGCGGGTCATCTTCTCGAGCGTGCCGGTGAACACGATCGTCTTGCCCGACACCGCCGTGTCGGTCTTGGGCTTCTCGGCGTCCTCGACCTCGACAAGCTCCAGCAGGCGCGAGACTTCTTCGCGATTGTGGTCCTCGGCAAAGAACTCGGCGATGGCTTTCGCCACCGTGTCGCCAATGCCCTCGATCGCATCGAGCTCCGCAAAGGCCTTCGAGTCCTCGTCGGCCGCCGCCGTCATCGCCTTGACGAAGGCTTTGGCGCTGCCATAGTTCAGCGCCAGAACCCGCGCCGTGGCCTCGCCCACATGCCGGATGCCCAGTGCGAAGATGAAGCGGTTCAGCCCCACCTGCCGCTTGGCGCGGATCGCCGCAAACAGCTTCGCCGCCGACTGCGGCCCCCACCCTTCGCGCGCTGCGATGGCCTGGGGTCCCGCGCCGAACTTTTCCTCCAGCAGGAAGATGTCGGAGGGGTGAGAGATCAGCCTGTCCGCCAGGAAGGCGTCGACGTGCTTCGAGCCGAAGCCCTCGATGTCGAACGCGTCGCGCGACACGAAGTGCTTGAGCCGCTCGGCCGCCTGCGCCGGACAGATGAGCCCGCCCGTGCAGCGGCGTGCCGCCGACTCGGCGCCCGATGCATCAAGCTCGCGCACCGCGTGGCTCCCACAGACGGGACAGGTCTCCGGGAACCTGAAGGCGCGCGCGCCCTTGGGCCGCTTCTCCTCGACGACGCGCACGATCTGCGGAATGACGTCACCCGCCCGCTGCACGACAACCGTGTCCCCGACCCGCACGTCCTTGCGCGCGATCTCGTCCTCGTTGTGGAGCGTCGCATTCGTGACCACGACGCCACCGACCGTCACCGGCCTGAGCCGCGCCACCGGTGTCAGCGTGCCCGTGCGCCCGACCTGGATGTCGATCTCGAGGAGCTCGGTCTCCGCCTGCTCGGCCGGGAACTTGTGCGCAATCGCCCAGCGCGGCGCGCGGCTGACAAAGCCAAGCCGCTGCTGGAAGTCGAGCCGGTCGACCTTGTAGACGACGCCATCAATGTCATAGCCGATGGAGGCCCGCTTGCCCGCAATGCCCGCATAGTACTTCAGGATCGCCTCGACCGACGTGCAGCGCGTCATCAGCGGATTGGTCGGAAAGCCCCATGCCGCGAAGGCTTCGATGACCTCCGACTGCGTTGCGAACTTCAGCGCCGAGACCTCGCCCCACGTATAGGCAAAGAACTTCAGCGGCCGGCGCTTCGTGATCTCCGGATCAAGCTGGCGCAGCGAACCCGCAGCCGCATTGCGCGGGTTCGCGAAGGTCTTCTCGCCCCGCGCCTCCTGGTCACGATTGAGCTGCTGGAAGTCCTCGTGGCTGAGGAAGACCTCACCACGTACCTCGATGACCTCAGGAAGTCCCCGCCCCTTCAGCACATGCGGAATGTCCCTGAGCGTGCGCAGGTTGGCTGTCACGTCCTCGCCCACCGCGCCGTCGCCGCGCGTGGCGCCACGCACGAGCTTGCCATCCTCGTAGCGCAGGCTCGCCGACAGGCCGTCGATCTTGGGTTCGGCGGTGAACGCGAGTTCCTCCGAAGCCGGCAGCGCCAGGAAGCGCCGCACCCGGTCGACAAAGTCGGCGACGTCCTCGTCATCGAAGGCATTGTCCAGCGAGAGCATCGGCGCGCCGTGCCTGACCTTCGCGAACTTGTCGACCGCCGCCGCACCAACCCTGCGCGAGGGACTGTCGGCGCGGACAAGCTGCGGGAACTTCGCCTCGATGGCCGCATTGCGCTTCTTCAGCGCGTCATAGTCCGCATCCGAAATGCTGGGCGCATCTTCGGCAAAGTAGCGCCGGTCATGCTCGGCGATCTCGGCCGCAAGCCGCTCCAGCTCGGCAGCCGCGTCGGCCTCGGAAAGCTTGCTGACGGGGACGGGCTTGCTCACGTGACCCGCCGTCTCTTGGCCTTGGCCGGAGCCGCCACCTTCTCGACCACCGGCGCTTCGCCAGCCGACAGCAACTGGTCCGCCGCCGCGCGGGCTTCATTCGTGACCTTCGCGCCGGACAGCATGCGCGCGATCTCCTCTCGCCGTCCGGCGGCATCAAGCACTTCGACGCGCGTCGCCATCGCGCCGGCAGCCAGTGACTTGCTGATGCGCAGGTGGAACGTGCCGCGAGCCGCCACCTGCGGCGAGTGCGTGACGACCAGCACCTGCTCCGTGCGGGCCAGCCGCGCGAGGCGCTCGCCAACGGCATCAGCCACCGCACCGCCAACGCCACGATCCACTTCGTCGAAGATCAGGGTCGACGCCGAGCCTTCGGCCGCGAGTGACACCTTGAGCGCCAGGATGAAGCGCGCCATCTCGCCGCCCGACGCAATGCGCGTGAGCGCACCGAACGGCGCACCGGGATTGGTCGCGACCAGGAACTCGACCCGGTCCTGTCCATGCGGGCCGACAGCCTGCGGTGCAGCGCGCTCGACCCGCGTCTTGAAATGGGCATTCGAGAGCTTCAGCGGCACGAGCTCCTGCGCGACGCGCTGGTCCAGCGCGACGGCCGCCTTCGTGCGAGCTTCCGTGAGCCGGTCCGCCGCCTTCTGGTAGCGCTCGCGCGCGGCCTCAAGCATGCGATCAAGTTCCTTGCTGCGCGTGCGCGCATTGGTCAGCGCCGCAAGCCGCGCCTCGACATCGGCGCGCTTCACCGCGAGCCCGTCACAGCTGCCGCCATACTTGCGCGCTGCAGCCCGGAGCGCAAAGAGGCGCGTCTCGGCGCGCTCCAGAGCCTGCGGATCAAAGGCCAGCCCGCGCGAGGCGGCATCGACCGCACGCCGGGCCTCCGACACCTCGATCACGGCACGGTCGAGAGCCGCCACGGCCGCATCAAGCTTGCCCTGCGCAGCAGGCTGAGCGCGGCTCAGGCGACGCAAGGCCAGGTTCAGCCGGTTCTCGACGCCGCCATGCCCGGCCAGCGCATCAATCGCCTCGTTCACGTCCGAGGAGATCTTCTCCGAGGCCATCATCATGGCCCGCAGGTTCGCGAGCTCGGTCTCCTCGCCCTGCCGCACGTCCAGCGTCCGCAGCTCGTCCGCCACGTGCTTGAGATAGTCAAAGTCCTGCGCCGCGCGCGCCTGCGCCTCGCTTTCGAGGCGCACGGCTTCCTCGGCAGAGCTCAGGGCCCGCCACGCCGCTTCGACCTCCGAGATCTCGTCATCAAGGCGCCCGAACGCATCAAGCAGGTTCCGGTGCCCGGCACCATCGAGCAGGCCGCGATCGTCATGCTGGCCATGGATCTCCAGCAGCATCGCGCCCGCCTCGCGCATGAGGCCGATCGAAACGGGCTGGTCATTGATGAAGGCGCGGCTGCGGCCATCAGAGCCGATGCTGCGGCGGAAGATCAGCGCACCATCGCTGTCGAAGCCGTTGGTGCGGATCGCCGCGCGGACGGGATGGGCTGCAGGCGGATCGAACACAGCCGTGACGGTTGCAAGGCTGGCCCCGTTACGGATGAAGCCACGCTCCACGCGGCCGCCTGTCGCCAGCCCCAGCGCGTCGAGAAGAATGGACTTGCCTGCCCCCGTTTCGCCCGTGAGCACGCACAGGCCAGGCGCAAACTCAAGGTCCAGTCGCTCGATCAGAACAAAATCCCGGATCGATAGCGATGTCAGCATCCGTTGTGAGCCAGATTGTCCGGACCGTCAGAACCAGTCGAAGAGACCGCCTTCTTCTTCCTTCTTCTCGGCCGACTCCTTGTCGCCTTCAGCGGCGACAGCACCTTCAGGTGCGGGAGCCGGTGGAGCCGAGGTCGGAACGACTTCCGCAGCTTCCGCTGGCTGGGCCTGGGGAGCCGACGCGGTGGCCGGCGTATAGGGCTTTCCGTTGTTGTCGGCGCCACCATACTCCTGCATCAGCGCATAGGTATCCTCGTACCATTCGCTGCCCGGATAGTTGTGGCCGAGCACGGCAGCCGCCGTCTTGGCTTCCTTGATGACGCCGAGCGACAGGTAGGCCTCGACCAGGCGATGCAGCGCCTCGGGCACGTGGCTCGTCGTCTGGTACTGCTCTACCACCGTGCGGAAGCGCGTGATCGCGGCAACGAGCTCGCCGCGCTTCAGGTAGTAGCGGCCGATCGACATTTCCTTGCCGGCAAGGTGGTCCTTCGTGAGGTCCAGCTTGAGGCGCGCATCGCGCGCATAGTCGGTCTGCGGGAAGCGCTTGATCAGTTCGCGAAGCGCGGCCATCGCCTGCTCCGTGCGGCGCTGGTCACGACCCACGTCCACGATCTGCTCATAGAGCGACACGGCCTTCAGGTAGTAGGCATACGGAGCATCCTTGTTGCCGGGATGCAGCGTGATGAAGCGGTCGGCCGCCATGATGGCTTCGTTGTACTTGTTGCCCTGGTAGTGGCAGAACGCCGACATCAGGATCGCGCGACGTGCCCACACCGAATAGGGATGCTGGCGCTCCACTTCGTCGAACGCCGCGGCGCAGGGCTGCCAGTTGCCCTTGTCCATCTGCATCAGCGCATTCGAGTACAGCGTTTCGGCCGGAATCTCGCGCACTTCCGAACTGGCGCGCGGAGCCGCAGGCGCCTCGCCTTCATCGCCGGCGCACGCCGCAAGCGGCAGGGCCAGCGCAAGAAGCGCAATCAGTCGCGAAGGCCTGAAAGTGGAAAGCATAGCCATAAACACCAGCCGTTTCTGAAACAGATGAAGCGCGAGCCGACGCGTCGGGCGCTGGCCGCAAAAACCCGTTCGTTCTTACCCCATTGCTTAACGCCGCGCTAGCACCGGCGGGTGACCAATTTGTAAGTGAAAGTCGCAAGCTGCAGCCCCCGCCACAATCCTGTGACGAACGCCGACCGACCTCCCCCGCAAGGCCGCCAACGCAGCGCGCCTGAAACAGAAGTAAACAAAAGGTTTCAGCGCGATCCCACGCGAGAAATTTTCCTTGGTCCGTTGTGTGTTGTTCGAACGTTCGGGAAGCATTCCGCTTTCACCACCGACAGGTTGCAACCCGAATTTTGCACCTCTTTTTCCGACTCTCGTTTTGTTCTCACGCGCACAACAAAAAGCCGCAGAAAGCGGACTTTCTGCGGCCAGGAGAGGGAGTTGGGTTGGGAGTTATTCCGCGGCTGCAAGGCTCGCGGCATAGGCAGGGTGCGAAACCACATGACCACCGCGGCGCGGGGCGTGGAGCGTCACGAACTCATAGGCGCCCTTGCGCGCAAACAGTTCGCGCAGCAGGCGATTGTTCAGCGCATGGCCCGTCTTGTAGCCACGGAACTGCGCGAAGAGCGGAGCGCCAGCAAGCGACAGGTCGCCAACAACGTCCAGCAGCTTGTGGCGGACGAACTCGTCGCCATAGCGCAGGCCTTCGGCATTCATGATCGTGCCGCCATCAAGGACGATGGAGTTCGCGAGCGAACCGCCAAGGGCAAGGCCATTGGCCTGGAGATACTCGACCTCATGGCGGAAGCCGAACGTACGGGCGCGGGCAAGCTCGGCCTTGAACGACGGTGCATCCAGGTCAAATGAGTAGAACTGGCGGTCGATGACCGGGCAGTTCTCGAAAGCGATTTCGAGTTCGGCGGAGAAGCCGACACCGGGACGAACCTCGGCGTACTTGTCGCCCTCTTCGACGCGCACGGTTTCGCGGACCCGGATGATCTGCTGCAGCGCGCCCTGCGTGACAATGCCCGCGCACTCGATCAGGAAAACGAACGGTGCAGCGCTGCCATCCATGATCGGAACTTCGGCGCCATCGATCTCGACGAAGAGATTGGTCACGCCGCAGCCGCTGATCGCGGCCATGAGGTGTTCGACGGTGTGGACCTTCACGCCATAGACGTTACCGATCGTCGTGCCGAGCTTCGTGTCGGTGACCTTGTCGAACTTCGCGGGAATGACGCCCGCCACGCCCGGATGATCCGTGCGGCGGAATACAATGCCGGTACCCTCGGGCGCCGGGAGCAGAGTGAGCCTGGACAGAACGCCGGTGTGTACCCCTACACCCTGGCAAACCACCCGGTTCTTGATCGTCTTCTGAAGCGCCATCGCCCCTCTCAACACTAACTACTGACTGCCTGACTTCACCGCTCCGGAAACCAGCGCCCTACCCGGACATCGTTTCCCTTTGCGGCAATCCCGCCTGTGGTCGACCTGCATTCAGGACCGTCCCCTGCGGTACTCAGACAGCGCAGCCCCCAAAAAGCTTGCACTGCCCCTGTTCCACTTGCGCGAGTGTTGCTTCGAGCACCCAGTCACTGCGCGAGTAGAGCCATCGCCGAGGAAAGTTCTACCAGTGTGGCCGAATCGCTCTAAATAACTTCTTGTTTCCGAATATTACGGCCCAAATCTGCGAAAAATCAGCCGGATCGTAACACGTTCTGAGCAGTCGCAGCATCGCACCTGCGCACGGGAACGGAATCACCGCGTTAACCATCCACCCCCAAAAGAAAGGGGCCCAACCACGACCTGTGGTTGAGCCCATAACTTGGTTAAGGCTGGCTTAATTGACCTGGCGACGAAGGAACGCCGGGATGTCGAGCTGGTCGTCGGACATGGCCTTCAGCAATTCTTCCGTTTTCTCTTTCGAGAGCGAACCCTCGCGCAGAGGCGAAGGCGACCGCCCGGTTTCCGGGCTGCCCGAACCGGAGGCACCGAGGCGGGCGGCGCTCGGCGTGCCCGAAGACGGACGCGACACGGGCGCGGGTTTCTTGGCTGACGAGGAGCCACCGATCGTGATGCCGAACACGCTGAAGCCGGACGACTTGCGGGGCTCAGGCTGGTACTGCGGCGCGAGAGGCGGCACGTCGAGCCGCGGACGGACGGGCTCGCTGCTGCCACGGGAGTTGCGGATCGCCGCGCCAATGGACTCGACCAGGTCCGGATCAAAGCCGCTGGTGTCGAAGTCGGAGTATCCGCGCTGCACGGGCGCGCAGACCATGGGTTCAGCCGACGGCACGGAGGCCCCCGATGCCACGCCGGAACGCACGATCCCGCTCTGGAGTTCGTGAACCGGGCTGCCCGCGCGGACTTCCGAAACCGGAGCCCCCACGATCGACACGATCGGAGCTGCCGCTTGAACGGGTTGGGTCTTGATGCTTTCGACCGGCGCCTCGACGGACGCGGCCGGGCTTTCCTGCACGGGAGAGGAAGCAGCACGGCGCGACGCCTCGGAGGCCTGGGAAGAAGCACGCGACGGCTGGTTGGACACCTTCGTCTCGATCGCGATGCCCGTGGCAACGACCGATACGCGCATCCGGCCATTCAGGCGCTCATCGAAGGTCGAGCCGACGATGATGTTGGCATCCGGATCGACTTCCTGGCGGATCTTGTTGGCGGCTTCGTCGACTTCGTACAGTGTGAGGTCCATGCCACCCGTGATGTTGATGAGGACGCCCTTGGCTCCCTTCATCGAGGTGACGTCGAGCAGCGGGTTCGAGATCGCAGCCTCGGCAGCCTCGATCGCGCGGCGCTCGCCCTGCGCCTCGCCCATGCCCATCATGGCCGTGCCCATCTCGCTCATGACCGTGCGCACGTCGGCGAAGTCGAGGTTGATGAGGCCCGGCATGACCATCAGGTCCGTGACGCCACGCACGCCGGCATAGAGAACTTCGTCGGCCATCTCGAAGGCCTTGGCAAAGGTCGTCTTCTCGTTGGCGATGCGGAACAGGTTCTGGTTCGGAATGACGATCAGCGTGTCGACATAGGGCTTGAGGCGCTCGATGCCCTCTTCTGCCGTGCGCATGCGGCGTCCGCCCTCGAAGGCAAACGGCTTCGTCACGACACCAACGGTGAGAATGCCAAGTTCACGAGCGAGCTTTGCAATGACGGGCGCAGCACCCGTGCCGGTGCCACCGCCCATGCCGGCCGTGATGAAGACCATGTGGCTGGACTGGAGAATCTTGCGGATGTCTTCCGCGCTTTCCTCGGCAGCGCCCTGCCCGATGTCGGGACGCGAACCCGCACCAAGGCCCTGCGTCAGCAGCGCGCCGATCTGGAGACGATGATGGGCCTTCGAATGGACAAGAGCCTGGGCATCGGTATTGGCAACAAGGAACTCCACGCCTTCCAGCTTGGACGACACCATGTTGTTGACGGCATTGCCACCGGCGCCACCAACCCCGAACACAAGAATGCGGGGACGCAGCTCAGTAAAATCCGATGACATCAGGTCGATGGCCATTTTCTATTTCTCCATTCGTGCCACCTTCCCAGATCTGACGACACCCAACCACGCGTTGCGCGTTTTCCGCGCCATTGTCTTTTCTACTCTTGCGCCGGAACCGGTTAAAAATTCTCTTTGAACCAGCGCTTTATTCCTACAATTCCTCGCGCCCCGGAAGAATTAGCATAACCTGCCTCGATGGCATCATCTTCCTCGCGAAAATTGTGCAGTTCTTTCGGTCGCTGTACCGCCCAGGACGCAAGTCCCGCACACGCCGAATAGGACGCGCCCGACACGAGGTCCGCAGCGTCGGCAAGCCGCGCCGGTTTTCCGATGCGCACCTGCTTGGAAACGATGCGCGCCGCCATTTCCCGCGCGCCATTCAGCTGGCTTGCTCCGCCCGTCAAGACAACGCGGCGTGCAGAAACAGACGACAGTCCGGCTTCCGCCAGCCGGTCACGGACGATCTCGAACGTTTCCTCGATCCGGGGCTGGATGATGCCCGTCAGGACCGAGCGCGGAACATTGGCGTCCTCATCGGAGTCATCCTCGCCGATGGGCTGGACCGGGATCAGGTCGCGGGCATCGTTCGGACCCGTCAGGGCGCTGCCGAACAGCGTCTTGAGGCGCTCGGCCTGAACGATCGACGTGGAAAGCCCGCGCGCGATGTCGCTTGTCACGTGGTTGCCACCCACGGGCAGGACATCGGCATGCACGAGGCCGCCGTCCATGAACACGGCAATGGACGTCGTGCCGCCGCCCATGTCGATCACGGTGGCGCCCAGCTCGATCTCGTCGGAAATCAGGGTTGCAAGGCCCGAAGCATAGGCCGTCACGACCTTGCCGGCGACGCTCAGGTGGCAGCGACCGACACAGGCCTCAAGGTTTCGCAGGGGACCGGACGCCGCGCTGACCGCATGGAGGCTGACGCCGAGCGTCTCCCCGATCATGCCGATCGGATTGCGAATGCCGCGCGCGCCATCGATTGAGTAGCTGCCGGGCATGCAGTGCAGGACTTCGCGCTCGCTCGCCGGAATGCGGGCCCGCCCCATGGCCAGTGCGCGGTCGAGGTCGCCCTCGCCGACTTCGCCGCCCGCGATGGCGACTTCGATGTTCAAGGCCTGGGCGCGCGGCTGACCGCACGAAATGCCGACAATGGCCTCCTTCAGGAAAAGGCCGGCCATGTGCTCGGCCTGCTCGACCGCCGCACGGATTGAAACTTCCGCCGCATTGATGTCGACGACATTGCCGCCGCGAACGCCACGGCTTGCCTGCTGGCCAAAGCCAAGCACCTTGAAACGGGGCTCGGCGCCTTCACGGGTAATGACGGGTTTCAGGATGAGGCAGGCGATCTTCGTCGATCCGATATCGATCGCCCCGATGATCCCGCCTTTGCCTGGCCAGTAAGGATGGCCTTTTCTTGTTTTACCTGTCCGTACGCCCATCAAGTTTCCCTACCGCCCGAGGCTTTGATCGGTGCTGCGATCAAAGGCGACCCTGGCGGTAGTTTGATGACGAACCTGTCGGCAAAGCGAAGATCGATCGCCTTGATGTCTCGCGCGAGAATCTTCTGCTCCCGGTCAAGACGTACGAGTTCTGCCAGCGCCGCCTCAGCGCCTTCCTCTGGCAGTCGTACTTCAACACCGTTAGCAAGCTGTAAATCCCAACGCCTTTCACCTACTCGGACGGCGATCCTGATATTTGACTTCAACTCCGGTTGCGTCGCAACAAGAGCAAGAAATGATGCGGCAGCCTCGGCGGCACCACGTCCTGTCAGCAGCGGAAGGTTCGCAAATCCGCGATCCGCGCTTGCACCTATGACATTTCCATCACTGTCGACAACAAGAGTGCTGCCTTCATTCATCCAGCGCGCGATGGGTCGGCGCTCGTCGATCTTGATGAGAATCCTGTTGGGCCAGATGCGTCTCACTTGCGCCGACTTCACCCACGGCAGTGCCTCGATGCGCGCGCGGGCTTCATCAACGTCGACGTAAAGCATCAGGTCGCCGCGCTTGATGTTCAGGCGGCGCGTGATCTCGGCGCCTTGCGTGTTGGAATGTCCATCAACGCTCACGGATTCTACCGTGAACCCGGCTTGCGCCATCATGCCGTCAACGCCGCGCTGCACGGAGTCGAGCGCGGCCGAGACGTGGCCGCCGGAAAAGAGGCCTGCAACGGTAACGATCAGGAAGAAGATGCCGATCAGGACACCCCAGAAGGCGCTCCAGCGCAAGGCGTTGCGCAAGGCAGCCATCCAGCGCTCGACCATCGTCGCGCTCTGGCTGCCTTTCCGGGGGCGAGTGATCTTTGGACGTGCGCGCGAGGCTGGCGCCTTGTGCTTCCGCCGGGGTGGCGGAGCATCGAAGGCGTCATCGCCATCGTCTGCCATCCCGCCTATCGGTCGCATGAAGCATCCTCGACAAGCCACCGGCAGAGCGCGCGATAGGAAATGCCCTTGTAGGCCGCCTGTTCGGGCGCAAGGGACGTCGGCGTCATGCCTGGCTGGGTATTGGTTTCAAGAAGGATCAGGCGCCCGGGTTCACCGGCCGTGTCGTCATAGCGGAAGTCGGTGCGGCTGATGCCGCGGCAGCCCAGGGCAGCATGGGCCTTCTCCGCGAGTTCCATCGCGGATTCATAGGCCTTCGGATGCAGCTTCGCGGGTACCACGTGCTCTGATCCACCTTCAGCATACTTGGCGTCGAAGTCGTAGAACTTCGTACGCGGGACAATTTCGGTGACAGCAAGCGCCTTGCCGTCCATCACCGCCACGGTCAGCTCACGACCCGGCACGAACTCTTCGACCATGACGTCGTCGCCGAGGTTCCAGTCCGGGCTCGTCAGCAGTTCCGGGGGCCTATTATCGCCGGGACGGATTATGAAAACGCCAACGCTTGACCCTTGGTTAACAGGCTTGATCACGAATGGGGGTTTAATGGCGGTTTGCCGCGACACATCGTGCCGCGAACACACGATGTCATTAACGATTGGCAGCCCGACCGACCGGTAGACGGCCTTCGTCCGCTCCTTGTGCATGGCCATCGCCGACGCAAGCACGCCCGAATGCGTGTAGGGGATGTTCAGGATCTCGAGCAGGCCCTGGACGCATCCGTCCTCGCCCCACTGCCCGTGCAGCGCGTTGAAACAGACATCCGGCTTCACCTTCATCAGGACTTCGGCGACATCGCGGCCCACATCGATCTCGGTAACCGTGAAGCCTTCCTCGCGCAGTGCCGCCGCGCAGCCCTTGCCCGTCACAAGGCTCACCGGTCGCTCGGCCGACCAGCCACCCATCAACACCGCGACGTGCCGTTTCTCACCCAAAGCAAATCTCCTCGACGGGCCTCACGCCCGAACCACCCCTGCCCCTGCAGGGTATTTGTCCAAATTCGCGGCAAATGAGAAGTGACAACGCGTCAGCCGCCGCAAAAAACGAAGTGTACGCGCATGTCCGTCACACCACAAAGCACGCGCGCCGCGAAAAACCATGGCTTTCAGCCATTGGTTGCACCATCGGCATGCGCGGAGGGGCGCGCTTCAAAGATTATTTTCAGGGGAAGAACCACGCGTTTCGATACGCCCTGCCTTACTTTGGCTACGATGTCCCCTTAATGCAGCTTCGGCAATTCATGACACCGACGGAACCACGAGAATGCGACTGACACTTTCGGCGACGGCCTTTTTCATCGTGGCCGCGGCCAACGCGCAGGCTGCGCCAAGGGCCTGCCCCATCGAAAAGACCGTGTACAGACTGAATGGCTTCGAAAAGTCGGCAACGCTGCGCTTCGTCGACAACCCCGAACTGGCGCGCCAGACCCCGCTGTCGGCCGTCATCCACTCGTCAGTGACAGGCAAGACCTATCGCTACACCATTGCAGTCTCGAACGGATACTCGAACCACTATCTGGTGGATGCGAGCGGCGTGAAGGCAGAGGCCGACGACAATGCCCCCGATGAGGAGACGCAAGAAGAGACGCCAACCTTCTCGTTCTTCAGCTTCGACAGCCGTCTCAGGAAGATCGACCTGCCCGACCGCCGCAAACAAGGACCGGCCTGGGTTTTCATCCCGGACCTCGGCACGTCCCTGTGGTACGCCGAAATGGCACCCGGCCAGAAGTCCCGTGAGGCAATAGAAACCGAAATGTGGAAGCGCGCGGAGTGCGTGAAGTAGCGCCTCGGACACTCCCCCTCCATCATCATGGTCCGCGCTGACCACGGCTGCCCGGTTCAGGAACATCCCCGAAAACCCATTTATCATTGTCATGGTCCGCGAAGGCGGACCACCCATGACTTTGCAGCGTTTGGGCAATGAAAAAGGAAGTCGTGGGTGGTCTGCCTTCGCAGACCATGACCCAGGTTGGAGTGTGTGATTTACAGTGACCCCAAAATTTGAGTCGCTCCCAATTGCGCGTTTCCAAAGACATTCAGCGCGTAGTGTGGAATCTGAACCGGACAGCCGTGGTCAGCACGGACCATGACATGCGAGAGAGTTTGAGGGTTTTGGCAGCAAGGGAATCAGCGAGCGAATCCTCGGCCGCCGCACCCCACTATGTCACCGAGTAACTTGGCGGTTTTGTCGTATCTGCCCCTCGCGCTCTAACAGGAGAGCTGTATCAGCCCGACACAGGGACGTGACGAACAGACAGGGCCACCGGATTAACCTGTGGCCACAGTCACAACGCCTCCCTTTCGCTTTTGACGGACGGCCGACGCCCCTGAATACTCACGACAACGCCCGTGAGTGGCACTGAAGGGAGCTGGCATGAAGAACATCTTGGCTACAGTATCGGCACTGACCCTGGCGATTGCGGTAACCCCGGCCGCTGAGGCCGCACCGGATACGGAGGTTGCCTGTCCGACAAACATCCGCGTCCAGGTAACGTCGCCGCTTGATGCTGAATGGGTGGCGACGCCCCAGTCATCCCGCGCCGTTGGCATTTCGATCGAGAACATCGGCGGGCGCCAGACGCTGGCCTGCCACTATCGCGTCTTCGGTGGTCTCTACTACGTCTATCGATACTATCCGCCGGGACACGATTTCTGCGCGCCGCTCGCGCTGAGCATGTCCTTTGCCTGCTACGTGCCAGGCCACAGGTAACGGCAAACCCTGATCAGGCGCGTCCGACGCGCTTGATCTCCCACTCCAGCGTGACGCCGCTGTGCGCTTTCACGCGCGCGCGCACTTCCTCGCCCAGCGCCTCGATCTCGTTGCCGCTGGCCTTGCCGTGATTGATCAGGAAGTTGCAGTGCATCGTCGAGACTTCGGCATCGCCGATGCGCAGGCCGCGACAGCCTGCGGCATCGATGAGCTGCCAGGCCTTGTGGCCGGGCGGGTTCTTGAACGTTGAGCCGCCCGTGCGGCTGCGGATCGGCTGCGTCGCCTCGCGCGAAGCCGTGATCTCATTCATGCGGGCCTCGATCGCGACCTTGTCGCCGGGCACGCCTTCGAACACGCCTTCGATGAAGATCAGGTCCGCCGGAGCGTGAGACTTGCGATACTCGAAGCCCATCTGCGCATTGGACAGAGTGACCCGTTCGCCGCCGCGCGTCAGGGCCACGGCCTCGACCAGGACATCCTTGAACTCGCGTCCATAGGCGCCGGCATTCATGCGCAATCCGCCGCCCACGGCGCCCGGAATGCCTCGCATGAACTCAAGTCCGCCGAGCCCCGCTTCCAGCGCCGCCTTCGCCAGCGCCACGTCCAGCACCGCCGCACCGGCCCGAAGCCGGGTCTCGCCGTCGCGCGAGACATTCATGAACCCGCGTCCCAGCCGGATGACGACACCGTCAACGCCACCATCGCGCACGAGCAGGTTCGAGCCTACGCCGATCACCAGCACGGGCACATCCGCCGGACAACCCTTCAGGAACGTGGCGAGGTCTTCCGCGTCAGCGGGAATGAACAGCACATCCGCCGGCCCACCCGCGCGAAACCACGTCAGGTCCTTGATGGCCGCATGAGGCGTATAGGGCCCCTTCACTTTCGGCAGTCTTTCGACGAGCGACGCGGTCATGGATGGGTTCCAGTAAGTTACGCACGCGATGGCGCGAAGGCGCGAAGGCGTCTTTTCGCGTTATTCGCGCGTTCACGTATTGGCGTGAGATCCTTCTTCACGGCAACGGGCACTAGCCTTTGGCGTCCGGGAGTGCCTGCAGCTGCCCGGGCAGCATGTTTGCCCAGTTCGTGATCGAACCGGCACCAAGGCACACCACGTAGTCACCCGACTTCGCCATCTCCGCGACGAGCTTCGGCAACGCATCCGGCGACTGCAGCGGCACCACCTGGCGATGGCCATGTGCCCGCATGCTCTCGACAAGCGCATCGCGCGACACGCCGTCGATCGGCGCTTCGCCCGCCGCATAGACATCGGCCACGATCACGGCATCCGCGCCGTGCAGGCAGGTCGAGAACTCCTTGAAGAGGTCATGCAGGCGCGAATAGCGATGCGGCTGCAACACCGCGATCACCCGGCCCGACGCGACCTGGCGCGCCGCCTTCATGGCCGCAAGGATCTCGATTGGGTGATGCGCATAGTCATCGATGATGGTGACGCCGTTCCAGACGCCGGTCTTGGTGAAGCGGCGCTTCACGCCTTCGAACTGGGCCAGCGCCTCGCGTACGGTCACGTCGGGAATGCCGAGCTCGCGCGCGACCGCGATGGCCGAGAGCGAGTTCTGCACATTGTGCTCGCCCGGCATGGGCAGCGTGAGACCGGCCAGCGTGCGGGACGTGCCCTTCGCACGGTCCGAGAAAATCACGTCGTAATGCGAAAGCCCGCCCTCGAAGCGCACATTGACGGCACGCACGTCGGCCTGCGGACCGAAGCCGTAAGAGATCAGCCGGCGGTCGCTCACGCGGCCGAACATCGCCTGCACTTCCGGATGGTCGATGCACAGCACGGCAAAGCCATAGAAGGGAATGTTCTCGACGAAGGTGTCGAACGCACGCTTCAGCCCGTCAAACCCCTTGTAGTGATCCATGTGTTCCGGATCGATGTTCGTGACGATGGCAATGGTCGCCGGCAGTTTGACGATCGTGCCGTCGGATTCATCCGCCTCGACCACCATCCAGTCGCCCTGCCCGAGCCGCGCATTCGTGCCATAGGCATTGATGATGCCGCCATTGATCACGGTGGGGTCAAAACCGCCG
>CAZYFM010000048.1:0-23228 GCA_964646885.1 uncultured Flavobacteriaceae bacterium | reverse complement strand
ATCCCGCCGATCGCGACGCAAGGCGCCTCCATGATCTCCTGCCACCAGGTCAGGATCTCAGGCTCGGCCCGCGTCTTGGGCTCCTTCGTGGCGGTCGGATAGAACGCCCCGAACGCCACATAGTCGGCGCCGGCCTCGGCCGCTTCCATCGCGAGGTGGCGCGAGTTGTGACACGTCACGCCGATGATCTTGTCGGGTCCAAGCAACGCCCGCGCCTCGGCATAGGGCGCATCCTCTTGCCCCACATGCACGCCGTCCGCGCCCAGCTTCTTCGCAAGGTCCGGCCGGTCGTTGACGATGAAGGCGACGTCGCGGCTCTGCGCGATGCGCATCAACCGCTCGCCCGCGCGCAAGATATCGTCGTCGGCAACGTCCTTAAGCCGCAGCTGCAACGACGCGACATCGCCGCCGTCAAACGCACGGCCCAACGCCTCGTCGAACGAGGCGTCAAGCTTGGGCGGCGTGATGAGGTAGAGACGGCAGCGAATTACGCAGCTTCCTTCTCAAGACCCTGCGCCCACTTGCCGAGGGCGGCGAGGCCGTTCATGCGCGCGCGGTGCGCGAAGGCGCGTTGCGCCGCGGCGACGTTCTCTTTCTTCCCCGACCATGCCTTCTGCGGCGCGGCCTGCAGCGCGCGGCCGTAGGAGAACGTGAGCGCCCAGGGCAGGGGACCAAGCTTGTTCATCGCGTCGAGATGCGCCGTCGCCTCTTCGTCCGACTGGCCGCCCGACAGGAACGCGATCCCCGGCACGGCCGGCGGCACGCAGTTCTTGAGCATCTTGACCGTCTTCTCGGCGACTTCCTGCACGCCCGCGCGCTTTGCGGCCTTCTTGCCGGCAATCGCCATGTTCGGCTTCAGCACCATCCCTTCGAGCTTCACGTCGGCTTTGTAGAGCTCGCTGAACGTCTCTTTCAGCGCCCACTCGGTCACGTCGTAGCAGGTGTCGATGTCGTGCTCGCCATCCATCAGCACTTCCGGCTCGACGATCGGAACGATGTTCGCCTGCTGGCAGAGCGCCGCGTAGCGCGCCAGCGCATGGGCATTGGCATGGATGCAGTTATAGGTCGGGATGCCCGAACCGATGTCGATCACCGCGCGCCACTTCGCGAAGCGTGCACCGCGCTCGTAGTACTTCGGCAGGCGCTTCGACAGGCCGTCGAGGCCTTTCGTGATCAGCTCCTTCGGAGAGTTCGGCAGCGCTTCCGTGCCTTCATCGACCTTGATGCCGGGTACGGCGCCCGCATCGGCAATGATCTTGACGAGCGGTGTGCCGTCGGCGGCGTCCTGCCAGATCGTCTCATCGTACAGGATGACGCCCGACACGAATTCCTTCATCGCCGGCGTGCGGAACATGAGCTCGCGATAGTCGCGGCGGCTCGTCTCCGTCGACTCCACGCCGATCGCATCAAAGCGCTTCTTGATCGTGCCCGAGCTTTCATCGGCGGCCAGGATCCCCTTGCCGGGCGCAACCATCTTCTGCGCAATCTTCTCAAGTTCAGCGAGTGACATGTTTCTCTCCTTGACCCTTCTAAGCCGACAGCGCCTTGACGCCCGGCAGTTCTTTTCCTTCCAGCCATTCCAGGAACGCGCCGCCCGCCGTCGAGCAATACGTGAACCCGTCTTCGCAACCCGCATTCGCCAGGGCCGCCAGCGTGTCACCGCCACCGGCAACCGACACCATCGCGCCGACCCGCGTCAGCATGGCGACATGGCGCGCGACCGAGCTCGTGCCCGTATCGAATGGCACCGTCTCGAACGCGCCCAGCGGGCCGTTCCAGACGACGGTCTTCGCCGTCTCGAGACGCGCGGCAATGTCGGCCAGCGAATCCGAGCCGATATCCAGGATCATGCCGTCATCCGGCGTAAGCTGGACTGGCAGCGTCTTGGCAGGGGCCATGGCCTTGAATTCCTTCGCCACCACGCCATCGCTCGGCAGCACGATCGCGCAGTTGCGCGCCTTGGCCTTCGCCATGATCTCGCGCGCCTTGTCGAGCAGGGCAGGCTCATGCAGTGACTTGCCGATCGGAAGGCCCTGCGCCTTGAGGAACGTGTTCGCCATGCCGCCGCCAATGACCAGCGCGTCGACCTTGGTGATCAGGTGCTCAAGCACGGCGAGCTTCGACGAGATCTTTGCTCCACCCACGATGGCGACCACGGGATGCTGCGGCTTCTCCAGCACGCGATGAAGCGCCTCGAGCTCCGCCTGCATGCCGCGGCCCGCATACGCCGGCAGCTTGTGCGCCAGCCCCTCGGTCGTCGCATGTGCGCGATGAGCTGCCGAGAAAGCATCGTTCACATAGGCATCGCCCAGCTTCGCGAGCGCGGTGACCAGCGCCGGGTCATTCTTCTCCTCGCCGGCATGGAAGCGCGTGTTCTCGAGGCAGAGCACGTCGCCATCCTTCATCGCCGCCACTGCCGTTTCGGCCGGCGCGCCAATGCAGTCATCCGCAAAGCCGACAGGCCTGCCCACGGCCTTGGACAGCGCGGGCACCACCGGCTTCAGGGACATGCTGTCCACGCGTTTGCCGTCCGGACGTCCGAAGTGGGACAGCACGATGACGCGCGCGCCCTTCGCCACGAGGTCGCGGATCGTCGTCGCGGCCTGGTCGATGCGCGCCGTATCCGTCACGGCGCCATCCTTCATCGGCACATTGAGGTCGGCGCGCACGAGGACGCGCTTTCCCTTTGCATCAAGCTGGTCGATCGTGCGGAACGCGGCCATCAGATCAGCTTGCCCATCGCAACGGCCGTGTCGCTCATGCGGTTCGCAAAGCCCCACTCATTGTCGTACCAGGTCAGGATGCTGACGAACGTGCCGTCCATGACTTTCGTCTGGTCGAGCGCGAAGGACGAGGACGCCGGATTGTGGTTGAAGTCCATCGAGACGAGCGGCGCATCGACGATCGCGAGCACGCCCTTCAGTTCGTTGGCCGCTGCCTTCTTCATCGCGTCGTTGATTTCCGCAACGGTGGTCGCGCGCTTCGCCACGAACTTCAGGTCGACAACCGAGACGTTCGGTGTCGGCACGCGGATCGAAATGCCGTCCAGCTTGCCCTTGAGTTCCGGCAGCACGAGGCCGACGGCCTTCGCTGCACCGGTGGACGTCGGGATCATCGACAGCGCCGCGGCACGGGCGCGATAGAGGTCCTTGTGCATCTGGTCGAGCGAAGGCTGGTCGTTCGTATACGAGTGCACCGTCGTCATCATGCCCTTCTCGATGCCGACCGTGTCATGCAGCACCTTCGCGACCGGCACGAGGCAGTTCGTCGTGCACGAGGCGTTGGAGACGACGATGTGGTCCTTCGTCAGCTTCGTGTGGTTCACGCCATAGACGACCGTCAGGTCGGCGCCGTCGGCCGGAGCCGAGACCAGGACGCGCTTTGCGCCGGCGGTCAGGTGGGCCGAGGCCTTCTCCTTCGAGGTGAAGATGCCCGTGCATTCCATCGCGATGTCGACGCCGAGTTCCTTGTGCGGAAGCTGCGCCGGGTCCTTGATCGCCGTCACCTTGATCCTGTGGCGGCCGACGATGATGTGGTCACCATCGACCTTCACGTCCGCGGGGAAGCGGCCATGGATCGAGTCATAGCGCAGCAGGTGTGCGTTGGTTTCCACGGGGCCGAGGTCGTTCACGGCCACGATGTCGATGTCCTTGCGGTCCGACTCGACGATGGCGCGCAGCACCAGGCGTCCGATGCGCCCGAAACCGTTGATGGCAACTTTGATGGTCATGGTCTTCTCCTCAATTCTGTCTACAGGCGCTGCCGGGCAGCACGGACGATGTGTTCGACGGTGATGTTGAAGTTCTTGTAGAGCACTTCAAAGGGCGCACTGGCGCCGAAGCTGTTCATGCCGACAAAGGCGCCGTCGCGCCCGATCCATCGATCCCAGCACATGCGCGAGCCGGCTTCGACGGCGATGCGCACCGTCTTCGGGTCGATCGTGCGGTCCTGGTAGGAGGAAGGCTCGGCCGCAAAGATGTCCATGCACGGCATCGACACGACGCTGGCACCGATGCCCTGCGCTTCAAGCTGCTTCTGCGCTTCCAGCGCGATCATCACTTCCGACCCGGTCGCGATGATCGTGACGTGGTGCTTGGCGGTTGCCGGCGAGAGCACATAGGCGCCCTTCGCAGAGCGGTTCTCGTCCGTATGCTTCAGGCGGACCTGCGGCAGGTTCTGGCGCGACAGCGCGATCACGCTCGGCGTCTTGTTCGTGCGCAGCGCGATTTCCCAGCACTCCGCCGTCTCGACGACGTCTGCCGGGCGGAACACGTTCAGGTTCGGGATCGCGCGAAGCGAGGCCAGGTGCTCGACCGGCTGGTGCGTCGGGCCGTCTTCGCCAAGGCCGATCGAGTCATGCGTCATCACGTGGATCACGCGCTGTTCCATCAGCGCCGCAAGGCGGATCGACGGACGGCAGTAATCGGCAAACACGAGGAACGTGCCGGAGTAGGGAATGACGCCGCCATGCAGCGCCATGCCGTTCATGGCCGCGGCCATGCCGTGCTCGCGCACGCCATAGTGGATGAAGCGGCCCTTGAAGTCGCCCGCTTCAATCGCTTCCATGCCCTTCGTGCGCGTATTGTTGGAGCCCGTCAGGTCCGCGGACCCGCCAATGGCTTCAGGCAGATGCTGGTTGATCACCTCCAGCGCCATCTCCGACGCTTTGCGCGTCGCGACGGTTACCGGCTTCTCGGTCAGCGCCTTGCGATACTGCGTGAGGGCGGTCCACAGAGAGTTGCTGATCGCACCTTCCATGGCCAGCTCGAAGGACGCCTTCACGTCTTTCTCGGCGGCGGTAAAACGCTTGAACCAGCTCTCGTATTCGCCATGGCTGCGCGAACCCGCGGCAAGCCAGGCTTCGCGGATATTGGCCGGCACGTCGAACGGACCGTGGCTCCAGCCCAGCGCCGCCTTCGACGCCGCAGCTTCCTCCGTGCCCAGCGGCGAACCGTGCGAACTCGACGTGCCCTGCTTCTTGGGCGAGCCATAGCCAATGATGGTGCGGCAGGCGATGAGCGAGGGACGCTCGGACGCCATCGCGGATTCAATGGCAGCAGCGATCGCTTCCGGATCATGGCCGTCGACGCGCGACGCTGACCAGCCCGCCGCCTCGAAGCGCGCCAGCTGGTCACCCGACTCGGCGAGCGCGAGCGGACCGTCGATCGAAATGCCGTTGTCATGGAACCGCACCACCAGCTTCGACAGGCGCAGGTGCCCGGCCAGGCTGATGGCTTCGTGGCTGATGCCTTCCATGAGGTCGCCATCGGAGGCGATCACGAAAGTGTGGTGGTTGACGAGATCGTCGCCGAAGCGCGCCGCCGTGATGCGTTCGGCAAGCGCCATGCCGACGGCCGTCGCAATGCCCTGGCCCAGCGGACCCGTCGTCGTTTCGACGCCGGCACCGTGGCCGTATTCGGGATGGCCAGCGCAGGGGCTTCCCAGCTGGCGGAAGCGCTTGATGTCATCAAGCGTGATGTCCTTGTAGCCCGTCAGGTGCAGCAGCGAGTACAGCAGCATCGAACCATGGCCCGCCGACAGCACGAAGCGGTCGCGGTCCGGCCACTTCGGATTGCGCGGATCGAACTTCAGGAAGCGGGAAAAGAGTACCGTCGCCACGTCTGCCATGCCCATCGGCATGCCGGGATGTCCGGACTTCGCAGCCTCGACCGCATCGATGGTCAGGGCGCGGATGGCATTCGCCATGTCCTTGTGGGAGACGTCAGACTTGAGGGGAGTGGCCATGAGTGTCCGGTCATTTTGGGCCGGCACCGCGTAAGGATCGCCTCATCCGCACCGGGGACGAGGTCAGTGACCTAAAGGGGCGTCAGGCCTGGGAAAAAGCGCGCGGGACTAATGCACGACCGATCAAGCCCCCGTCAACCCCGTAAACCCGCGCAAATCTGCGGCATTTGGGGAGTTTCGCTCGCCAGAAACGGTTTCCCACGGGAACCCTGCCGGACCCGTGCGTAAAACGGCATCCAGCCATCCTCGCGTCTGTTTTTGTTGCGACTTCGAAGCATCCGGAGCAAGAATTGGCAATCGCGGGCGCCACGACGCGGAGGACCTCACATGAAATGGAAGCTTCTCTTTGCACTCTTCGCGGCCTGGTCCGTGCTGTCCGCAGGCGCGGCGACGGCGCGTGATCCTGTTCCACCCGTGACGATCACCGAAGTCTCCGATGATCCCGAATACGGTTACACCGAGAAGAAGCCCATCAAGGTCGGAGGCGTGACCGAAGGCCCGTCACGCGAACGCGCCTATCTCCAGCTGCTGCGCGGCCCCAACGGCGAGAGCGTCACATTCCAGCGCAATGGAAGCTGCTGCGGCTTCGAAACCCCGAATGGCCTGCTCGGCGGCGGCATGCTCGACATCTACGAGGTGACGATCACGGGCAGCGACAAGCCGGTGACGCTGTACATCAACATGTACGACTACGAGCAACCCAAGGCCCCCAGGGGCTTCCAGTTCTCGCGCAACTCGTATTGATGCTTGGCGGTCGGGGTGAGACCTCACCCGACATGATCGGCAACCGGACTTGCGCGCTCAACCCGTAAGGTCACTCATCAAGCGTCTGGCAGGCGCTGCCGTGACGTCGCTTGTCGTGTTTGCAGCTTTGGGTGCCCTCGAAGTGCCGGCGGCATCGGCTGACGACATGCCCCCGCACTACGTCCCTGCGCTGGAGCGCATGTTCGTCAAGTCACGCGCCCCCGGCATGGTGGCGGCCGTGATCGAGAACGAGCGCGTCTTTGTGCAGGGATTTGGCCGGACCAGCGCGACCAACGCATCGACGCCAGATGCCCACACGTTCGTGCGCCTGAACTCGCTTTCCAAGCTGATGGCCGGCGAAGTGCTCGCGCACATGGTCGCCGCGCACGGCATCTCGCTGGATGCGCCCCTGCAGCAGCTGGCACCTGCCAGTGGGCACGTGCCTAAGCGCCGTCATGCGCGCCCGATCCTCGTGCGTGACCTGTTGGTTCACACAAGCGGCCTGCCACGGGATCTTCCAGTGTCGCTCTGGAGCGCGCCGACATCGCTTAAGGGCGCGCGCTGGGACTGGCTTGGCAGCGCAAACCTGCGCAATCCGCCGGGCCGCGTTGCCGAATACTCGAATGCGGCCTGGATCTTTCTCGGTGACGCAATGGAGAGCGCCGCGAGGCGGTCCTATCCTTCGATGCTGCAGGCGCACCTCGACACCATGATGGGCCCAGGCGGGATGACATTGGTGCCTTCTCCCACGCAATGCGCACGCCTTCTGGCGGCGCAGGCGCCCGCCTGCGATGACGGACGCGCAACCGCACCCTCGTGGGGGCTCTATGCGACGACCGCCGATGTGGGCCTCTGGATGCAGCGCCTCATGGATGCGCGGCCGGGTTCGCCCTTGCACCTGTCGCTCCAGCCCGTCGTCCAGCGATCGGCACTCGCAGCCGTCCGCACGCTCGACTTCGCCGGCCGCGCCGAGGCGCTGGGGTGGGGATGGGTGTTCATCAGGGTGGGTGGGCATACGGTGCTGCAGAAGACAGGCGGCGGCGTGCGCACGATGAACTACATCATTCTGTCACCGGAAAAACGGCGCGCGCTCTTCATCACTGTCGCGCGCATGGACATCGAGATGCTGCGCCGCCTGGCCCGCGACGCGAACGGCCTCATGGCAAGAATTCTGGACGACGCGGGGTGAAATTTCGCGAGCCACGCACGCCAACGGTGCTCAGTGTTTTGGGCTCAATGCAGCGTTGCATCACCTGAGGCTTCGCTTCCGGAAACCTTGAATTAAGACATCGCGCTAAGCCCAAATTCGCGTATACAGATTCGGCATGAGCAAACTCGATTCGGCGATCCAGAAATTCAATTCCGCTCTTGAGCGGCTTGAAAAGGCAGCCCAGGGAAATGCCCCTGCGGCGCAGGCCAAACCCGTTTCCTTCGAACAGGAAATCGCGGTTGAACTGAGCGCGCTGAAGGAAGACAGGGCGCGTCTCGCCGACGAACTGACCCGCCTGAATGTCGAGAAGATCGCGCTGGAAGGCTTCACCGATGAAGTCGCAGGTCGCCTTGAGGGCGCCATCCGCGAAATCCGCGCAGTTCTCGCCCACTAGCAGTCCCGACCACGAACGGAGCGCGCCCATGGCCCAGGTAAACGTCAAAGTGAACGGACAGACCTTCACGCTGGCCTGCGACGACGGCGAAGAGAGCCACCTGCAGGACCTCGCCCGCCAGGTCGATGCGCGCATTGCCGAAATCCGGAAGGACGTGAAGTCCGCCGGAGAGACGCAGCTCATGCTCATGGCAGGCCTTCTGATGGCTGATGAGCTGCAGATGGCGAACGAGCGCATCCAGGAACTCGAGGAAACCATCGCCGGACATAAAGGTGAATTCTTCGAGGTCGATGGCGAAAAGCCGCCACGCGTGAGCCCGGCGCTGGAAGATCGCCTCACCGGATTGCTGGAAAAAGCCGCCCGCCGCATGGAAGACATTGCAGCAAGGCTCAGGTGAGCTTACCTTGTGCGTGGGCGGGTACTGCCTCGCGCGTTAGAATCAAGAACCCAGGGGCCGTAATCAGACCTCATCGGGAGCTGTCCCTGACCGGAGCCGTGGTTCCGGACAAATGGCGCCCACCTGCTTAAGCAGGCCCGTGAGGATTCGAGCATTCGACGGCCATGGCGGTCCCGCCCACAACAATTCTCGTCATGGCCGGGCAGCCGAAGGCGCGACCCGGCCATCCAGCGCCAACCAGCAAAAGCCCGCATCTTGTCCGACAACGCTTCCCTCAAAAAAGCCCTTCGCGTTCAGGCGCTGACCCAGCGTGATCGCGCCTCCGAAGCAGCAGGCCCCAAGGCCGCGCTCCTGATCGCTCGTCGTTGCCTGGGAGACTTCGTGTTCATGAAGGGCGCCATCATTGCAGGCTACGCGGCGATCCGCGGCGAAGCCGATCCGTTTCCGCTGATGGCAGCGCTGGCGAACAACGGCCACGCGCTGTGCCTCCCGCGCGCGCACGGTGGCGTGCTGTCGTTTCATGCCTGGAAGCCCGGCGATCCGCTTGTCGTGGGCCGCATGAGCATCCCCGAACCGGATGCCAAGGCGAAGGAACGTCGGCCGGACCTGATCCTCGTGCCTCTGCTCGCCTTCGACAGTCGTGGTTATCGACTGGGCTACGGCGGTGGCTACTACGATCGCTACCTCAGGGAACACCGCGCCAAACGCAGCGTTCGCGCCGTCGGCATTGCATTTGCGGGACAGCAGGTCGACGCCATTCCCGAAGAGGATTTCGACGAGCGCCTCGATGCCGTGGTCACCGAGACGCAGGTCATCCGCTTTGAAAGGGACTGAAAGCTGCTAATCTGCCTGAAAGGGCAGAAAGCAGGTCATGCGTATTTTATTTCTCGGCGACATTGTGGGACGGGCAGGGCGCGTGGCGGTCGTAGAAGCCGTGCCGGCGCTGCGTCGCCAGCTGTCGCTCGACTTCGTCATCGTGAACGGCGAGAACGCCGCCGGCGGTTTCGGCATCAACGAAGAGATCTGCCAGAACCTGTTCCAGGCCGGCGTCGATTGCGTTTCGACCGGCAACCACGCCTTTGACCAGCGCGACAAGGTGGATGTCTACGACAGCGAGCGCCGCCTGCTGCGTCCCCTCAATTATCCCAAGGGCGCACCGGGCAGGGGTGTCGGCCTCTACGAAACATCCACCGGCAAGCGCGTTCTGGTGATCAACGCGATGGGCCGCGTTTTCATGGACGCGCTGGATGATCCCTTCGCGGCCGTCGATCGCGAGCTTGAGGCCTGTCCGCTCGGTCTCGGCGCGGATGCTGTCGTTGTCGACATCCATGCCGAAGCCACATCCGAAAAAATGGCGATGGGTCATTACTGCGATGGCCGTGCCAGCTTTGTCGTCGGCACGCACAGCCACGTTCCGACGGCCGACGCGCAGATCCTGCCAGGCGGCACGGCCTTCCAGACGGATGCGGGCGCCTGCGCCGACTATGACAGCGTCATTGGCATGGAAAAGACCGAGCCGCTGCAGCGCTTCATCCGCAAGATCTCCTCGGGCCGCTACAATCCGGCGCAGGGGCCCGCAACCGTCTGCGGGATCTTCGTCGAGACCAGCGATGCCACCGGGCTTGCCACCCGCATTGAACCCGTGCGCCTCGGCGGGCGCCTGAAGCAGGCGATGCCGCAACTCTAGAACTCTGTGCGGACGAAGCTGCGAATCGTAGCGTAACGCGAGCGTTGGAATCGCGCCTCAACCTGCAGCATGCGAAGCAATTTGGCCACGAATCCTGCGGCCTTTTGGGCTTCTGCCAGACCTTTGACCTGAGTCAACGCGTGACCTGTATCGCGGCAATAGCAAGGGTCCGGTTTCCCTTGAGGTAGGAGTATTTTCATATGAACAGCAAATGGGCAGCAGTCGCGACACTGGGTTGCGCCCTGTCGGTAAGCCTTGCGGCGTTCTCCGGCATCGGCGACGCCGAAGCGGCAAAGGGGCCGTGGCTTGTCCGCGGTCGCGCGCTGGCAGTCATTCCCGACGAAAGCGCGGACGTGACCGTGCTGGGCGGCGACCTCGACATCGACACGTCCATCGTGCCGGAAGTCGACATCACCTATTTCTTCGACGAGCACTGGGCCGCGGAACTGATCCTCGGCGTCACGCCGCACGACATCACGCACAAGCCGACCGGCATCGACATCGGCAATGTGTGGCTGCTGCCGCCGACGGTCACGCTGCAGTACCACTTCGCGCCGGATGATCCGGACTTCCGTCCCTATGTCGGCGTGGGCGTGAACTACACCAAGTTCTTCGGCCACGATGACGCCGGACCGGAAGTCTACGACGCCAAGTTCGACGACAGCGTGGGCTTCGCGCTGCAGGCTGGCTTCGAGATCCCGATCGACGAGCACTGGAGCTTCAACGTCGACGTGAAGAAGGTCTGGATCAACACGGAAGCCCATCTTGAAACCGTCGCCGGCCACGTCGAGGCCGACGTGGACATCAACCCGATCATCGTGGGCGTCGGTTTCGGCTATCGCTTCTGATCCTCGAGATAGCCTGCCACTCAGGCCGTCCGGGCTCCTGGCCCGGGCGGCCTTTCCATATCTGGGTGCCATCCCGCGACCGCGCGCGAGATCTGGATGCGTCAATTTGTTCTCTTTTTGTTTTCGGCGATTTCGGCAATGTTCGGCAGTGTCATCGTCCAGCCTGGACGAGACCGTCAGCAATCATCCGTCAATCCACGAAATCCTGCAGCTTCGCCCGGACATCTTCCGGAATGCGGCGCGGCTTGCCTGACATCGTGATGATGGCAGCCTCGACCTTGGCGGTGACCAGGTCGACACCGTCCCGCTTCACCCACTGCTCGCCTGTCAGGCGGGCGCCGGACATTGTTCGGTATCGCGTGTGGATTTCAAGGTTGTCGTCCAGCCGCGCGGCCTTCGCATAGTCGATTTCCATGCGCCTGATGGTCCAGGCAATCGGCTCGGCATTCGCCAGCATCACCATGTGGTGGATGCCCGCCAGTCGCAGGAACTCCGACCGGCCGCGCTCCATGTAGCGCAGGTAATTCGCGTGATAGACGATGCCCGACACATCCGTGTCCTCGTAATAGACACGGACGGGAAGGATGTGGAGCTTGCCGTCAAAGCGCCCCATGGAGGCCATGTCAGACATCGGTGTCGCTTGATCCAGGAGTGTCGAAAAGCGTCTGCTGTGTCACCGATTTTGGCACGGCCAGGCCGAGGTGGGAATAGGCCATCGCAGCCGCCATGCGTCCGCGTGGCGTGCGTTGCACGAAGCCTTCCTGGAGGAGGTAGGGCTCGATGATCTCCTCGATGGCGTCCCGGGGTTCACCCAGCGCCGCCGACAGCGTTTCCACGCCAACCGGACCGCCATTGTAGTTTTCCATGATGATCTTGAGGTAGCGCCGGTCAAAGCTGTCGAGCCCGCGCCGGTCGACCTCAAGCCTGTTCAGCGCCTCATCGGCATGCTTCGCCTCGACGCGCGCAATCCTGGCAACCGCGGCAAAGTCGCGGATGCGCCGCAAGAGGCGTCCGGCGATGCGTGGCGTGCCACGCGAGCGGGCTGCGACCTCGCGCGCCGCTTCCGGTGACATGTTCAGCTGGAGGATCCGCGCGCCGCGGCTGACGATCTCCATCAGCTGATCGACCTTGTAGAACTCGAGCCGCAGCGGAATGCCAAAGCGGTCGCGCAGCGGCTTCGTGATCATGCCCGAGCGCGTCGTGGCGCCGACCAGCGTGAACGGTGCGAGGTCGATCTTCACCGTGCGTGCGGCCGGTCCCTCGCCAATGATGAGGTCCAGCTGGAAGTCTTCCATCGCCGGATAGAGGATTTCCTCGACCGCCGGATTGAGCCGGTGGATCTCGTCGATGAACAGCACGTCGCGCGGCTGCAAGTTCGTGAGGATGGCAGCGAGGTCACCCGCGCGCGCAATGACAGGCCCCGACGTCGACCGGAAATTGACGCCAAGCTCGCGCGCCACGATCTGCGCCATCGTCGTCTTGCCCAGCCCCGGCGGGCCCGCAAGCAGCACATGGTCAAGCGCCTCATTGCGTCCGCGCGCCGCATCGATGAACACCTTGAGGTTCGCCCGCGCCTGGTCCTGTCCGATGAAGTCGCCGAGCGTCAGCGGTCTCAGCGAATTCTCGCCGTTGTCGTCATCGCGCGTCTCGGCTGCCACAAGGCGGTCTGGTTTGGTCATGGACTTGCTCACGCCGCGCTCGACAGGGCACGCAGGCTTTCACGGATCAGTTGCGGTAGCGGCATCGTTTCGCCCTCGCGCGCAACGACGGTGGCGACCGCGGTTGCGGCCTGCGTCTGCGAATAGCCGAGATTGACGAGCGCCGACACGGCTTCGCTGGCCGCACCGGCCACCGGGACAACGCCGATCGCCGGACCGCCAGCCACATCGCGGGAGCCACCCACGGACAGCGTGACAGCCTTGTCTTTCAGTTCCGCGGCGATGCGCGCGGCGAGTTTGGGTCCCACGCCCTGCGCGCGGCCGATCTGCGCCTTGTCGCCAAATGCAATCGCCTTGCCGAGCTCATGCGTCGTCTGAGAACTCAGGAGCGACAGTGCCACCTTGGCGCCAACGCCCTGGACAGTCTGCAGCAGGCGGAACCACTCTCGTTCCTCGCTGGTCGTGAAGCCGAACAGCTTGATGGCGTCCTCGCGCATCTGCGTTTCGACAAAGAGCGTCGTGCGCTGGCCGGACGCCGGCAGGTTCGACAGCACGCGCGCGGAGCAGTGCACGACATAACCGACGCCGCCGACATCGATGACGGCAAAGTCGTCGCCGATCTCGTCGATGATGCCCGTGAGCTTGCCGATCATCGTGACACCGCCATGCGGGCCTCGGTCAGCCGGTTCGCCTGCGACCAGTGCGCATGCGTGATCGCCACAGCCAGTGCGTCAGCAGCGTCGGCGCCCTGCGCGTCTGATTGCGGCAGCAGCATCTTGACCATGACATGTACCTGTTCCTTGTCGGCGTGGCCGACGCCAACGACCGTCTTCTTGACCTGATTGGGAGCATACTCCGCCACGGCAAGTCCAGCGCGGGCAGGGACCAGCAGCGCCACGGCGCGTGCATGGCCAAGCTTCAGCGTCGCGACGGCGTCCTTGTTCACGAAGGTCTGCTCGACGGCCGCCTCGTCCGGCGTCATCTGCCGGATCACCTCGTCAATGCCGTCATGCAGGATCAGCAGGCGTTCCGCCAGCGAGCCTTCGTTGGTCGTCTTGATGGTGCCGCACGCGACATAGGACAGGCGCGAGCCGGCCACGTCGATGACACCCCAGCCCGTCCGCCGAAGTCCGGGATCAAATCCGATGATGCGACGCGGCCCTGGAGTCATGGTCACAAAGCGTACCCTGTATGTTCACGGGGCACCATAGCGTGATTCGTCCTTGCCGAAGTGTTACAAGGCAGGGAAGTGCCCCGCTCTTAATGGGTACACGTCCGAAAAAGGGAGATCCCATGCCTTCGTCCAAGCCCCGCCTGCTTCTTGCGGCAGCATTCACCGCACTGAGCGCGCTTGCCGCCAATGCCGCTACGGTGACCGACTGCGGTGACGACTACAGGGCCAGTGTCCGCAATCTCGCCGAGCCTTGGGAAAAGAACACGAAGTCATTCCTGAACGGAGCGGTGCGCATTGCGGCGGTGGACACGGGTGGAGAGCCTGTCTGCTGCAGCATGTACCTCCTTGTGCTGGCTGAAGGGCCGGAAGACCCGTCGGGCCCGCCGGAGCGCATCTGCAAGATCATCGGAAACGCGGATTCGCTGGGCTTCATGATGATCGACTTCGCGAACATCCGTTCCGGGTACAATCCGTCCCGCGGCCTGGACCTCATCATGCCCTACAAGCTCTACATTGATGGCCTGAAGTCCCGCTCGGGTGCCGCCAGAATCAACGTAAATCTCAGGACGGGCGTCGTTTCCGCGCGGTGAGCCCCCTTGAAAAACATCGTCCAAATGGGGTTTATCTGCGCCCCGATCAATTCCCGTACAGCAATCTGAAGCAGTCCAATGGCCGGTCATAGCCAATTCAAGAACATCATGTTCCGCAAGGGAGCGCAGGACGCCAAGCGCTCCAAGCTCTTTTCCAAGCTCGCCCGTGAAATCACGGTCTCGGCGAAGTCCGGCCTGCCGGATCCGGACAAGAACCCGAAGCTGCGCGCGGCAATCATCGCGGCCCGCAAGGAGAACATGCCAAAGGACAACATCGAGCGCGCAATCAAGAAGGCGCTCGGTGGCGACGCCGAAAACTATGAGGAAGCGCGGTACGAAGGGCGTGGCCCCGGCGGCATCTCGATGATCGTCGAGGCCCTGACGGACAACCGCAATCGCACCAGCGGCGACGTGCGGGCCCTGTTCTCGAAATACGGCGGTCAGATGGGTGAAACCGTCGCCTACCAGTTCGACCGCCTCGGCCAGATCCAGTATCCCGCCGACAAGGCAACGGCTGACCAGATGCTGGAGGCCGCGATTGAGTCAGGCGCCGACGACTGTCAGACCAATGAGCAGACACATGATGTGTTTTGTGCGCCGGACAGCCTCAACGAAGTCCGCGAGGCACTTGAAAAGCGCTTCGGGCCCGCATCACTCGCCAAGCTGGTCTGGCGTCCGCAGAGCACGGTCAGTGTCGAGGGCGATGCGGCCGAAAGCCTGGTGAAGCTGCTCGACGCCCTCGATGATCATGACGACGTCCAGAACGTCTATGCGAACTTCGAGATGTCCGACGAGACGATGGCCAAGCTGAACGGCTGAAGCCCGCCCTGAAGCCTTTGGTAAACCCGAGCAGCGCGAGTCGAATCGCCTGCCGCAAGTTTTCCGTGTGCTGTCCCTTAAAGTCTCTGTCATGAAGCAGGCTTCGGGCTTGGCGCCCAGGCGCTTTCAGGCTAGGGAAAGGGTAACCCCTGGGGCAAACGAGCCAGGAATTGGCCCAACTTTGAACAACTTGGTCTGCCTAGATTGCTTCACGCCGGATGCGGCGCGAAACGCGGGAGCAATCGACGCGAACATGCAGACGGAAAGGACGATCGATGGACCTCTTGACGTTTGCGCACCTGCACGACGCCCTCCACGCGCTGGGATCCGTGGCAGACGCGCTGTCGGCAATTGCCGACACGGCAGGGCAGGTCCAGGCGCCAGCGCCGGCACCGGTTGACCCTGCCTATTCGGTTCCCCTGACGCCGCCCGACGGCGCGCCGGCCGAAGCGATGACGACCGGCAAGGCCGGAGAGACCATCGACATGTCGCCGGTCGCCCTGTTCATGAAGGCCGACATCGTCGTGAAGTCCGTGATGGGCGTGCTGCTGCTCGCGTCATTCTGGTCCTGGGCCATCATTCTCGGAAAATGGATGCGGCTCTCATCCGTGCGCGCGCAGGCCGACAAGTTCGAACAGCTCTTCTGGTCTGGACGCTCGCTCGATGACGTCTATGCGACGCTGCAGACCCGCCATGACCATCACCCGATGGCGCATGTGTTCGTGGCCGCCATGCGGGAATGGAAGCGCTCGTTCGAGGCTGGCCCCGTGTCGACCGGCCTCCTGCCTAGCGTCAAGGACCGCATCACCAAGGTCATGAACGTCACGATCGGGCGCGAGCTCACGCGCCTTGAGTCCTCGCTGGGCTTTCTGGCGACGGTCGGCGTGAACGCGACCTTCATCGGTCTGTTCGGTACCGTCTGGGGCATCATGAACTCGTTCCGCCAGATCGCCGCAAGCCATGACACGTCCCTGGCCGTCGTGGCACCGGGCATCGCGGAGGCCCTGTTTGCAACGGCCATGGGCCTCGTCGCGGCGATCCCTGCATCGATAGCCTACAATCACCTGTCCGCATCGGTGAACAGGATCGCGGCACGTCTTGAAGGTTTCGCGGAGGAGTTCTCCGCCATCCTGTCGCGCCAGCTTGACGAGAAGGCGCGCTGATGGCCGGTGTGATCTCGAACGGAAGCGGCATTCGCAAGCGCGCGCGCGGCGGCAATCATCGTCCGCAGTCGGACATCAACATCACGCCGATGGTCGACGTGATGCTCGTGCTCCTGATCATCTTCATGGTGACGGCGCCATTGCTCACGCCCGGCGTTCCGGTCGATCTGCCGAAATCGAAGGCGCGCCTGCTGAACCAGGAAGACAAGGAACCGCTGACGATCTCGATCAACAAGTCCGGGCAGGTGTTCCTGCAGGAGACCGAGATCGGGATGGATGAGCTTGTGCCCCGCCTGACGGCCATCGCGAAGAACGGCTACGACCAGCGCATCCTCGTGCGTGGCGACACGGCCGTGGACTACGGGACGGTCATGCAGGTGATGGGGGAACTCAATGTTGCTGGCTTCAGGCGCATAGGTCTGGTGACAGGGCCTCCCCGTGACACAGACAAGAAGCAGCAATAGGACGCCCGAGTCCCACTCGCTGTGGGGCGCGGCGCTTCTGTCGGCCATCCTGCATGCAGGAGCGCTCGCGGCTGCCTTCATCGTGTGGCCGCAAATGGCGCCGCCCTTGCTGCTGCCATCCGACATCGTGCCGGTCGATCTCGAGATCGCGGAAGAAACAAATGTAATCGCGCAGGAGAAGGCGCCCGAGCCACCGCCGGAGCCCGAGCAGTTGCCGATGCCCGAGATGGCGGCCTCGCAGATGTCGATGCCCGAGCCGCCACCGCCGCCGCCGGATGACGATGGTTTCGCGATTGACGAGAACAAGGATGCGCCGAAGCCGCAGGAGCAAAAACCGCAACCGCGCTTCGCCATGATTCAGCCGCGCGCCAAGCCGAAGCCCGACGCGAAGAAGAAAGAGGAATTCGACATCGACAAGATTGCGAACCTCGTGAACAAGATCGACGAGAACAAGTCCAGCACCGAGGACAAGGACGGGGCCAAGCCGCGTTCGACAAAGTCGGTCAAGGGCGCTGGTGCGCAGTCTGCCATGACGGCAAGCGAGATCGACGCGTTCAAGAGCCAGTTGCGCAAGTGCTGGAATGTGCCCGTCGGCGCGCCGGACCCGGCGGCCCTGGTGTTCCGTGTCAGGATATTCCTGAACCAGGATGGAACCGTGGCCGCACCGCCCGAACTCATCGACCAGGGCGGTCTCGGTGATCCCTATTTCCGCGCTGCAGTGGACTCGGCGAAGCGCGCCGTGCACATGTGCAGCCCGTTCCAGCTTCCGGCGGAAAAATACGACTCCTGGAACGACATCACGATTACTTTTGACCCAACAAAGATGGCAGGCTATTGACCGCCGGCAGCGGCAGTTTGGCCAGCCTGGTCCACGACATCGGATTGAAGCGAGGATGACAGAGATGAGTTTCAAAGCGCGCGCAAAGGCAGTCTGGGCCCTCATGGTGCTGGCCGCACTCATGCTGGCACCTGCAGCGCAGGCCTCATTGCAGATCAAGCTCGATGAGGGTGTCGTCCAGCCGATCCCGATCGCGATCACCGACTTCTTCGGCGCCAATGCCCGCGACCAGCAGACGGCGGCGCAGGTTGCGGCGGTCGTCCGCAGTGACCTCGAGCGCTCGGGCCTGTTCATGCCGCTGGACCGCGCCTCCTTCATCGAGAAGATTCCGAGCTTCGGCACCGTACCGACTTTCAATTCCTGGCGCGTCATCAAGGCAGAGGGCCTCGTCACCGGCCAGGCCGCGTTGCTGCCGGACGGCCAGCTTCAGGTCGACTTCCGTCTCTGGGACATTTTCTCGGAGAAGCAGGTCGTCGGCATGAGCTTCAAGACGACGCCGGAAAACTGGCGCCGCCTCGGCCACCTCGTGGCGGACGCGATCTACGAGCGCCTGACGGGAGAAAAGGGCTACTTCGACACCCGCATCGTGTTCATCTCGGAGTCCGGCCCGAAGACGAAGCGCCGCTATCGCCTGTCCATCATGGACCAGGATGGCGCCAATCCCAGCTTCCTGACCAATGGCGATTTCATCGTACTCTCGCCGCGCTTCTCGCCGACCATGCAGGCCATCACCTACATGTCTTACGAGCGATCGGTGCCGGCCGTGTTCGTGTTTGACCTGCAGACGGGCCAGCGCGAGGTGATTGGCCAGTACTCCGGCATGACGTTCGCGCCGCGTTTCGCGCCGGACGGCAACCGCGTGGTCTTCTCCTACTCGCGCGACAACAATGTGGACGTCTACGTCGTCGACCTGCGATCGCGCCGCCCAGTGCGCCTGACCAGCGATCCGGGAATCGACACCTCGCCATCCTTCGCGCCGGACGGCGGACGCGTGGTGTTCAACTCGGACCGCGGTGGTTCTCCACAGCTTTACGTCATGAATGCCGATGGCTCCGGCCAGCAGCGCATCTCCTTCGGACAGGGCCGTTACACGACCCCGGTGTGGAGCCCGCGCGGCGACCTGATCGCTTTCACACGCCAGAACGGTCAATCTTTCTCGATCGGCGTGATGCGTCCTGACGGACAGGGTGAACGCATCCTCACGACCAGCTTTTCGGATGAAGGCCCAACGTGGTCACCCAACGGCCGCGTGATCCTCTTCACACGCACAACTCCTGGTCGTGGCCCGAATGGTGGCAGCTCGACAATCTGGTCGATCGATCTCACCGGGCAGAATCTTCGTCGTGTGATTACGCCCGGCGACGCATCGGATCCGGCGTGGTCGCCACTGAATCGATGAAGTGTGCGATAACCATCACCGACATTAACTCAGGGTTAGGAATAAGTTTCTTGGGTGATCCGTTTGGCGGGGCCTTGCTTATGGACCTGTCATGAGGCCTAAGTATAACCATCTTACGATATCTTCGGGCTGATGAATCCGCAGCGAGGGAGTTTGCTGAATGTTTCGAGTGGCTAGAACACTGAAGATTGCCGGTCTGCTTCTCGTCGCAGGTACGCTGGCAGCATGCTCGACATCGTCGGAAAAGGAAGCGCCGCCGGTGACGACGTCGCAGCCTTCGACGTCCGCGATCAAGCCGGGCTCGGCTGAAGACTTCCGCGTCAATGTTGGCGACACCGTCTTCTTCGACCTCGACCAGCACTCGATCCGTCCGGACGCGCAGCCGGTCCTGCAGAAGCAGGCGGCCTGGCTCCAGAAGTATCCGTCCGTGAAGCTGATGGTCGAAGGTCACTGCGATGAACGCGGCACGCGCGAATACAACCTCGCGCTCGGCGACCGTCGCGCCTACGCCGTGAAGGAATATCTGGTCAGCCTCGGCGTCGACGCCGCGCGCCTGCAGTCCAAGAGCTACGGCAAGGAACGTCCGGTCTGTGCGGAGTCCGATGAAAGCTGCTGGCAGCAGAACCGTCGCGGCTACTCCGTGATCGTGGGCGGCGCAGGATCCTGATCCTGCAAAACCTTGATTTTCCAAGGGGGGCGACAGCCCCCCTTTTATTTTCCGCCGGACTGCCTCAATTTCGTCAATGACATGAGGCCAATAGCGGGCCGGCCGGGCAGGGATCCGAAAATTCCCGGTCTGGCGGCAGTTCTTCCAGGGGCCGACCCATTCTGACGGAGCGCATCCAATGTATCGCGTGACTTTCGCTCGTTCACTTGTCCTCGCCCTGGCCATGTGGGGCAGTTCGGTCCTGTCGCCTGTCAGCGTGTCCGCGGGCGACCTCGATGCGGTCTCCGACAAGCTCGACCGCGTTGAGCGCGACCTGCGTGAACTCCAGTACGAAGTGTACAAGGGCCATCCGCCGGCAGCCGGCTCTCCCGGCGGCGCACCTGGATCGTCAGCCGCCAGCGCCGCCCGCCTCAATGACCTCGAGGAAACCCTGCGCGAGCTCCGCGGCCAGGTTGAGAGCCTCGCATTCCAGGTCAAGCAGCTGAACGAGCAGCTCGAATTCTCCCGCAAGGAAACGAACTTCCGCCTCGGCGCGCTGGAAGGTGGCGCGCCCGCAGCAGCGATAGCAGCACCTGCCGGCCCGCCGGCCGCAGCGCCCGGCGCACCCAAGGCACTCAAGCTGTCCCCGGATGCCGCGGGATCCAACCAGGGAGCGCGCCAGCCCGGCTCGCTCGGGACAATCCCGGCAGACGAGGCCGCCGCAGGCGAACCCGCCGCCACGCCGCGCCAGCAATACGACGCGGCAATGGAACTCCTCAGCCGCGCACAATATGCAGAGGCGCAATCAGCCTTCCGGTCGTTCGTCGCTGCAAATCCGAAGGATGAACTCACGGGCCCTGCGCAGTACTGGGTCGGGGAAATCTCCTTCACGCAAAAGGACTACAAGGGCGCGGCCGTCGCCTTCGCCGACGTGCTGAAGCGGTTCTCGAAGACCCCCAAGGCGCCGGAAGCCATGCTCAAGCTGGGTCTCTCGCTGTTCGAGCTGAACCAGAAGAAGGAAGCCTGCACGACGCTGAACTCGGTCAAGGGTCGTTTCCCGAACGCGTCCAAGGCCGTGCTTGATCGTGCCGCAAAGCGCTACGCCGAAGCAAAGTGTGCCGCAGGCTAGCGCGCCTTATCCCGTAACAGCTGACGAGTTCGCGCGCGCGGCGTCGCCGCTGCTCGCGGACGCGCCTTTCGCGATGGCTGTTTCAGGCGGCGCAGACTCAACGGCGCTCCTTCACCTGGCAGTCGAGTGGTGCCTGCAACAAAGACGCGAGCCGCCAATCGCCGTTACGGTGGACCATGGATTGCGTCCTGCCGCATCTCAGGAAGCAGAAGAAGTTGCCCGCTGGGCCGCAGGCCTCGGCATTCGTCACGCCATCCTGAAATGGCGGAATGAGGCAGGCGCTTCGAACCTGCAGGCGAGGGCGAGGGCAGCCCGATACAGCCTCATCGCGGACTGGATGCGCGTGCAGGGCCTGGGCAGGCTTGCAACCGGGCACACGCTGGATGATCAGGCCGAGACATTGCTGATGCGCCTGGCGAGGGGCAGTGGTCTTGAGGGCCTGTCGGGCATGCAGGCTCGCCGATCGTTTCCGGTGGAACTGACGAACGGACTGGAACTCGTGCGCCCGCTTCTGTCGTTTTCTCATGCACGACTGGTAGCCACGCTGAAGGCGCGCAACCTGCCCTGGGTGGAGGATCCTTCTAACGAGGACGAACGCTTCATGCGCGTGCAGGTGAGGAAGCTGCTTCCGTCGCTGGACAGCATCGGATTGTCGGCTGCGCGTCTTGCCGAAACCGCATCGCACCTCTCGCGCGCCAACAGCCTCGTGGACACGCTGGCGCGGGAACTCGATACCCGCAGCGTCCGGGCCATGCCCTGGGGGTACGCGCTGGTGGCCACAAGACTTCTGGGCGAGGCCCACGAAGAGTTGGCGTTGCGGGTCCTCGCACGCATGCTGAAGCGGTTCGGCGGTTCGAACTATCCGCCCGAATTCGAACAGGTGACCGCGCTGCTGGAGTGGCTTCGCAATCCCGGCGGTGTTTCTGGCCGCACGCTGGGAGGATGCCGGCTTGTCCGCCGGGATCCCGACACAGTGTTGGTTGCACGCGAGGAGGGGGCCCTTGAACGTGAGAATCCAGTCATCCGGATCACCCCGGGTCAGACGCGGGTCTGGGACGGCAGGTTTGCCGTCAGCCTGCCCGCGGAAGCGGCATCTGGTGAATATGAAGTTAAGGCGATGGGAGCAGAAGGGATTGCGGGCCTGCCCGCAGGCGCCGAATTTCCGCCACACGAGCCGCGAAGGATCGCAGCGACGTGCCCCGGAATTTGGCGCGCCGGCAGGCTCGTTTCAGCCCCATGCCTCGGATTTCATGAGGAAATCCGGGCTGAAGCCAGGTTCCTGGGCTTCGCCTGAGCGTTACGGCTTCCGTTCCTGGTGAACGTGAGGCTTCCCGCTTCGGATTTCGAAATAACCTGTGAACCCGGGAATGGTAAGTTTCTACTGGCAGAAATCGCCCGTCGCACCTATTTGAATGAAGCGGCCCTGCTGAATGCGGGTGCCGTGTCGTCAGTCTGGCAATGGACCAAAATGCTCGGAAATCAGAACAATCTCAGAAATGTCGTCATCTGGCTCATCATCGGCCTGCTGGTACTGGCGCTGGTAAACCTGCTGTCCGATCGGGCACCGCAGGTGTCCACGGTTGAAATTCCCATTTCGCAGGTCGTCGAGGACGCGCGAAACGGCAAGATTGAATCCGTCATTTTCCAGGGCAACAAGGTCACGGGAAAGTACCGCGACAGCGGCAAGCAATTCACCTCGAAGGCCCCGAAGGAATCATCCGCGCTGACGACCGAACTGATCAACACGAAGCAGGTGACGGTGAAGGTCGACGAGAACGAGGGTGAGGAAACATCTCTCCTGTCGGTGCTCGTGAACTGGTTCCCGATGCTTCTGCTGGTCGCTGTCTGGATTTTCTTCATGCGCCAGATGCAGTCCGGCAGCGGACGCGCGATGGGCTTCGGCAAGAGCCGCGCAAAGCTTCTCACGGAACGCCATGGCCGCGTGACCTTCGAAGACGTCGCCGGCATCGACGAAGCCAAGGAAGACCTTCAGGAGATCGTCGAGTTCCTCCGTGACCCGCAGAAGTTCCAGCGCCTCGGCGGCAAGATCCCGCGCGGCGCACTGCTCGTCGGTCCTCCGGGTACCGGCAAGACGCTGCTCGCGCGCGCGATCGCCGGCGAAGCCAACGTTCCGTTCTTCACGATTTCCGGCTCGGACTTCGTTGAAATGTTCGTCGGCGTCGGCGCCAGCCGCGTCCGCGACATGTTCGAGCAGGCAAAGAAGAATGCGCCATGCATCATCTTCATCGACGAAATCGACGCTGTCGGCCGTCACCGTGGCGCAGGCCTGGGTGGTGGCAATGACGAGCGCGAGCAGACGCTG
>CAZYFM010000047.1:0-23338 GCA_964646885.1 uncultured Flavobacteriaceae bacterium | reverse complement strand
TCGACGCGGGACGCCTGCAGCGCCCCTTCGACATCGCGATCCCCGCCGAGTTCGCGTACTACCTGGTCTATCCACCCGATCTCGAGAACGCGCCCAAGATCGAAGTCTTCCGCAACTGGCTGCTGTCGACCGCAAGGCCAACGCCGCCCGCGGAGGCCGCATCATGAAGCTTGGGACGATCTGCGAGGGTGAATGGAAAGCGCGTCAGACCAGCCCCGAACTCTTCGCCATCACATAGAACGCAACGCACAGCACGAGACCCGCGAACAGCTGGTTCAGCAGTCCCTTGCGGGCGGCAAGCAGGCCCGAGACCTGCGTTCCGGCTGTGCCGCCGACGAGCCCGCCGGCAATGAAGGTGCCGGCCACGCGCCAGTCGATCAGCCCGTCATTGGCATAGGTGACGGCGGTCGTCAGTCCGAAGGCGCCGACCGAAAACAGCGAAGAGCCCACCGCATTCAGCATCGCCATGCCGCTGCCCAGCATGATGCCGGGCACGATCAGGAAGCCGCCGCCAATCCCGAAGAACCCGGCGAGCGCGCCCGTCAGCAGGCCGATGCCGACAAGGCGCACGGCAATCGCGGGATTGATCCTGACACTGGCATCGCCTTCCGTCTTGCGGGGGCGCAGCATCGCCAGCGCGACGGCAACCATGACGACGCCGAAGAGGAAAAGCAGGCGCTGGCCGTCCATCAGTTTTCCAAGCGTCGATCCCGCAAAGGCGCCGGCGACGCCCGACAGGCCAAACACGATCGCGCACGGCCACTTCACGTTTCCGGCGCGGGAGTGGGCGATGAGGTTCGCGAAGGCGTTCGCCGAAACGGCCAGCGCGCTCGTGCCGATCGCAACATGCGGATTGGTGATGCCCACGACATACAGCAACAGCGGAACGGCGAGGATCGAGCCGCCGCCACCAACGACCCCGAGGACAAGGCCGACAATGCCGCCGGACAGGACGGAGAAGATGTCGGCTTCTGTCATGGGAACTCCTTGTCTCAGGCTGCGGCTGTTCGGTTCCAGGGCATCAGTGACAGGAGTTGCCCCATCAGGCAGCTTCCGCTCACACCCGTGTACACGAGACCGGCACCAACGCCGGCGCTGAGAAGGATGAACCAGGGCGATACCGCAACGCTGAGCACGACGCCGGACAGAACCAGGCTGCCGGCAGCGATCTGCACCTGCCGCTGAAGCTCCAGCGGCTGCTTGCGGTCAATGTGGGAAGGCAGGCCGGCGGCACGCCAGGCATTGAGCCCGCCCTCGATCACATAGGACTGGGCGAAGCCGAGTGCGACGAGGCGATCTCGATTCATCTCGGTGCGCCGCCCGCTCTGGCACTGGAAGATTGCGACCTTTCCTTCGGCGCGCTCGCGGTCAAAGTCGTGGCGATCGAGCGCCGAGAGTGGAACATGTCGCGCGCCGCGAATGTGCTCTCGCGCAAACTCGTTGGCCTCTCGGATGTCGATCAGGATCGCCTTTCCGGAGTCCAGCATGCGCTGGGCTTCCATCGGCGAAAGGGGAGTAAAGCCGCAGGTGCCGTTCATGAGTGTCGTCCTCTCCTCGTGTTGCAGAAGATGTCGTGCAGCGCGCCGATCAGGCGGCTCACGCGCTTGTCGGAAATCCGGTAGTAGATCGTCTGTCCCTCGCGGCGGGTCGTGACAAAGCCGTCCTCCCGCAGCCTTGCAAGGTGCTGCGACAGGGCGGACTGGCTCAGCCCGACCGCTTCGTTGAGTTCCCCGACCGACAGCTCGCCTTCACCCAGGTGGCACATCACGAGCAGGCGCGCTTCGTTCGACAGGGCGCGCAGCAGGCTCGCGGCCTCCTGGGCATTTTCCTGCATCGACACAAGCTGGTTGGGCGAGAGCATGTCATGTCCTGAAATATTAGATATTGCTAAATTAGGATATTCTAATATATATGTCAAGGACAGTCTGGAGGAATGTGGCAATGACACTGAAAATCAGGGCCTTCTTCGATGAGGCCACCTACACGGTCAGCTATCTCGCCTGGGACGCGGCGACGCGCGTGGCTGCGGTCATCGATCCCGTGCTCGACTACGATCCCAAATCCGGCCGCACCTCGACCGGGTCAGCGCAATCCCTGCTGTCTGCTGCGAAGGCCGAGGACCTGAAGGTCGAGTGGATCCTCGAAACCCATGCGCACGCGGACCATCTTTCTGCAGGCGCCTGGCTCAGGGAGCGGACAGGGGCGAAGATCGCCATTGGCGAGCACATCAGGACCGTGCAGTCGACCTTCCGCAATCTCTTCAACATTGCCGACCAGTCGACGGACGGCAGCGACTTCGACCGTCTGGTGCGGGACGGCGACCGAATTGCGCTGGGCAATCTCACGATCGAAGTCATCCATACGCCAGGTCACACGCCGGCCTGCGTCAGTTACCGCATCGCGGATGCGGTCTTTGTCGGCGACACGCTGTTCATGCCGGACTACGGCACTGCAAGGGTCGATTTTCCGGGTGGGGATGCACGCACGCTGTTCCGCTCGATCCGGCGGATCCTCTCGCTGCCGCCTGAAACGCGGCTCTTCATGTGCCACGACTACAAGGCGCCGGGACGCGAGGCCTATGCGTGGGAGACGACCGTGGCCGCAGAGCGCGAGAGGAACGTCCACGTGCGCGACGGCGTCACGGAAGATGAGTTCGTCGCCATGAGAACTGCCAGGGACAGGACACTCGCCATGCCGGTGCTGATCCTGCCATCCGTGCAGGTGAACATCCGCGCAGGCAGGATGCCGACGCCGGAGGCCAATGGGGTCAGCTACCTGAAGATCCCGCTGAACGTCCTGTGAAGCGTCAGCGCTGTTCGATGAGCAATGCCGCTCGCGCCTTCTCGCGGTGCGGCGGCAGGATATGGGCGCCGGCCACGGCAATCGCTGTTGCGAGTACGGCGGCGTCGTCGGTGAACCCGATGAGCGCAAGCGCGTCGGGGATCGCATCGATCGGAACGACGAAGTAGGCGACGGCGCCGATCAGCGTGGCACGCGCCATGAGCGGCGTCGACGGATCCCGGGCGCAGAAATAGGCGGCGAGAAGGTCCTCGGCGAAAGGGATCTTGCCGATCATGCGGCGAAGCTTGCGCCAGAAACCCTCGCGGACGATGCGCTCGTTGCGCTCGATGACGGCGGGTAACGCAGCGTTTTCCTCGGTCCAGGCTTTCACGGTCGGCTCCTTGCAGCGGCCCGCGCTCTAGCCATCGGCGGAAACCGGGGCTATGAAGGCGGCGATATCTCCCACCATAGCAGAAAGTCAGATCCCATGCAGCTAAACCGTTCAGTCACGGCCGTCGTCACCGGCGGCGCATCAGGTCTTGGTGAAGCCACGGCGCGCGAACTCGCCGCCGCCGGCGTCCGCGTTGCGATCTTCGATCGCGACAAGAAGGGCGAAAAGGTGGCCGCCGAGATCGACGGCGTGTTCTGCGAAGTGGACGTCACGTCCGAGCAGAGCGTGATCGACGGCTTCAAGAAGGCGCGCGCGGCCCTGGGCCAGGAGCGCATTCTCGTCAACTGCGCCGGCACCGGCATCGCCATCAAGACGGCAGCCCGCAAGAAGGAGACGAACGAAGTCGTCCCGCACCCGATCGAGCACTTTGACCGCATCATCCAGATCAACCTCGTCGGCACGTTCCGCTGCATCGCGAAGTCGGCCGCAGGCATGCTGTCCCTGGATCCGGTGACGGAAGACGGCGAGCGTGGCGTCATCATCAACACGGCCTCGGTCGCAGCCCAGGATGGCCAGATCGGCCAGGCCGCCTATTCGGCTTCCAAGGGTGGCGTGGTCGGCATGACGCTGCCCATCGCGCGCGACCTGGCGCGTGACGGCGTGCGCTGCATGACGATCCTGCCGGGCCTGTTCAACACGCCGCTTCTCGCCGGCGCGCCGGAAGACGTGAAGAAAAGCCTCGGCGCCCAGGTGCCGTTCCCCTCGCGTCTTGGCCACCCCTATGAGTACGCCAAGCTCGCGCGCCAGATCTGCGAGAACTCGATGCTGAACGGCGAAGTGATTCGCCTGGACGGCGCGATCCGTATGTCGCCGCGTTAGACTTTCGGAGTAGGGACGGGCGGCAGATTGCCCCAGGCAAATGCAGCCCGTCATCGCCAAACCGCGCATTTCCATGGCGAATGCGCGGTTTCGCTTTTTGCACAGCAGGGCAGGAGATTGGCGAAGCGCTGATTCTTGCCGCACAATCGCGTCGCCGCTAGTTTCGCGCGCGGAATTACCTGCTTCACCTCAAGGGGACACCTCATGAATCGTACCGTCTTGTTCGGCGGCGTCGCCGCAGTCGTCGTTCTGCTGGGAACGGCGGGCTATCTGATCTTTGCCGGTCGCGGCCCGGGTGGCCCGGGTGCCGGAACCGGAACGGAAGCGAGTGGCCCCGTGACCGCAAACCCCGTCTCGGTCATCACCGAATACACGAAAAATCTCTCGCAGGACGGCAAGCGCCTGAACCTGGGCTTCCCCGGTTTCGAGCTCAAGGCGAAGGCCGGCGAGACGACGTCATCGGTGGTCTCGACCACCTGGCACATCAAGGTGCCGGCGGATGAGCGCGTCGTTGTCGCCACGGCGACGATCAATGGCTTCATGAAGTCGGTCGGTACGCCGCCGGTTGAACCCGCGCAGCCCGCCGCTGGTGCGGCACCCGCAGACACGGCCGCAACGCCTGCGCCAGCCGCTGAAGCGCCTGCTGCCGAGCCGGCAGCAGCGCCGGCCACGCCGCCCGCCGATGGCGCCGCCGCGACGCCTGCCGAAACGCCAGCCAAGCCGCCTGCTGCGCCGGTAGGACCGGTCGCCGGAGACGGCTTCGCCCGTCTCATCGTGGCGATCGGAAGCGAAGCCAGCGTGACGGAGTGGCGCGACCACACCGGCACCGGCACGAACCGAAAGCTGTCGAAGGCCGTGTCGTATGTCGGCTCGGATGCCGACCTGCGTGACGGTGGTTCGATTCCGGTGACAGTGACCGTGGAAGTGTCGGGTGCGACGTCTGCCGAGACGCTCGCGAAGCTGAACAGCATTGACCTGCAGATCTTCACGGAAAGCGCACCGCTGCCTGCAGCGGCACCGGCCGCAACGCCGGCAGCCACGCCAGCCGACCCGGCAGCAGCGCCTGCAGCGGATGGCGCGGCCCCGGCCACGCCCGCGCCGGCGACGACCGAGCCTGCAGCGACACCGGCACCCGCTGCCGGCACGAACCCGTAATTCCGACAGAATGCGCGGCCCGCCCGCAAGGGTGGGCCGCTGCTATGCGCTAGCGATCCCGCGCGCAATCCGGTCCATCGACCGCGCCAGTTCCACGTCTTTGCGTGTCAGCCCGTTGGCATCATGCGTCGTCAGCAGAACGTTGACGGTCTTGTAGACATTCGACCATTCCGGGTGATGGTCCATGCGCTCGGCCACCAGCGCGACCTGGGACATGAACCCAAAGGCCTGCACGAAATCGGCAAAAACAAAGGTTCTGGTGATCGCATCGCGCGACGGTTCCGTTGTCCAGTCCGGGATTTCTGCGGGCAGGGCGGCACGTTCGGCCGGGGTCAGTTTGCTGGTCACGAAGCCTCTCCACTTTGCGCGGCATCATAGGCTATGTTCGGGACGGAAGAGAACTCCCGCGAGAGGCCGCATGAGCACCGACGCAATCTACGAACTTGTGGCGCCCACACTCGATGACTTCGAGGACCTCGCGCACGAGATCTTCGACCGTATGCCGGACCGCTTCCGCAAGCGCTGTGGGCAGATCCTGTTCCGCATCGAGGACCTGCCGGACGACGACGTCGCCGCGGAACTCGAGCTTGAATCGCCGTTCGACATTCTCGGTCTCTTCCAGGGCGTCGACATCACGCAGCAGGGCGCGGACGAAGACAACGCGGGCGAGCCCAACGTGATCTTCCTCTATCGCCGCGCCATCCTCGACGAATGGGCGGACTCGGAGATCGCGCTTGGTGACATTCTCGCGCACGTGATCATCCACGAGATCGGCCATCACTTCGGCCTGTCCGACGAGGACATGGAACGCATCGAGGCCGAAGTCTCAGACGCCTGACGCCTCAGTCCAGCGCGTAGCTTCTCTCCAGGACATACTGGCTGCCATGCGCGGTTGGATGGCTCGAATAGAGCCCGAAGCTGCTCACGCTGAAGGCGCCGCTGTCGAACACGCTGTGGTCGGCAACGAAGCCGTTGAGCCGTATCTGCGGAACGTCCTTCAGTCGCGCGATCGTGACATGCGGCGTGTACTTGCGCGTGTCGGGCTCCAGTCCCATGCGCTGCAGCAGGCTCTCGATCTTCGCGGCCAGGCGCATGAGCGCCTCGTTGGGTGCCACGCCAATCCAGAGGGAGTGCGGATCCTTGGCCCCGAAAACGCCGACACCACGCAGGGTGAGGTCGAACCCCGGCATGTGCAGCGTCTCCAGCATTCCGTCAATGTCCGACGCTGTCACGTCATCCACCTCGCCAATGAAGCGCAGTGTGAGATGAAGGTTTTCCGGCGGCGACCAGCGCGCGCCCGGAATGCCGCCCTGCAACAGCGTGAGGCGCTGGCGGATCTGCGGGGGAATGCCGATCGCGGCGAAGAGGCGGATCATGGCGCAGGCTCAGGGAGCCGGGTTGGGCTGGGCGTGATGGGCCTCGTCGATGGCCTTCTCCAGCTCGTCCGTCCACTTCACCTTGATGCTGTCGATGTTGGTCTTGAGTTGCGCCATCGTGGTGGCACCGATGATGTTTGATGTCACGAACGGGCGCGTGGTGACGAACTGCAGCGCCATCTGTGCCGGATCAAGCCCGAACTGGCGGGCGACGCCAAGATAGCGATCAATGGCACCTTCTGTCTGCGGGCGCTCGTAGCGCTGCAGGCGATTGAACAGCTTCTTGCGCGATCCCTCGGGCTGCGCGCCCTTCTGGTATTTGCCCGTAAGATAACCCTGTCCCAGTGGCGAATAGGCGAGGAGTCCGACCTGCTCGCGATGCGCGATCTCGGCCTGACCGAGTTCGAACACGCGGTTGATCAGGCTGTAGGCGTTCTGGATCGACTGCATGCGCGGAAGCCCGCGTTCCTTCGAATGGCGCAGGAACTCCATCGTGCCCCACGCCGTTTCGTTCGAAAGGCCGACGTGACGGATCTTGCCGGCCTTCACCTGCACATCAAGTGCGCCGAGGATCTCCTCGATGGGAACGCTCTTGCCCTCGATGTGCTTGTAGGCAAGCCCCGTCGCACCGAACATCGCGACAGGACGGTCGGGCCAGTGAAGCTGGTAGAGGTCGATGTAGTCGGTGTTGAGCCGCTTCAGGCTCGCATCCACGGCCTCCGCAATCTGCTTGGGCGTCTGCTCGCTGGGCGAACCATCCGCGCGCAGCCAGTTCATCGGCGAGCGGCCCGCGACCTTCGTGGCGAGGATCACCTTCGAGCGGGTGCCGCGCGCCTTGAACCACGAGCCGATGATGCGCTCGGTTGCGCCTTGCGTCTGCGGCTTCGGCGGGACGGCGTACATTTCGCTCGTGTCGAAGAAGTTGATGCCCTGGGCCAGCGCGTAGTCCATCTGCTCATGGCCTTCCTGCTCGGTGTTCTGCTCGCCCCAGGTCATGGTTCCAAGGCACAGGGCAGACACCTTCACGCCCGTGCGGCCAAGCTCACGGTATTCCATCATGGACCTCGTTGGTTCTGATTGCGGTTACTTTGGTTGCTTTGCCTTGATCTCGGCAATGAGCTTCTCGACATGGGGCAGGATGTTCTTCACGATCACCTGCGTGCCCTGCTCGTTGGGATGGATTCCATCTTTCTGGTTCAGCCGCGGATCGGCGGCAACGCCTTCAAGGAAGAACGGAAAGAACAGCACCTTGTGCTTGCGCGCGAGGGCAGGGAACAGCGCATCAAATGCGGCGACATATTCGGGTCCCATGTTGCGCGGTGACTTCATGCCGGCAAACAGCACGGGGATGCCGCGCGCCTTGAGCCGGGTCAGGATCGTGTCGAGGTTCTTTTCTGTCTCGCGGATGTCGAAGCTTCGCAGGGCGTCGTTCGAGCCGAGTTCGAGGATCACACCGTCGACCGGGTCCTGGAGCAGCCAGTCCAGTCGCGCGAGGCCTCCCGCCGTCGTGTCACCGGAGACGCCGGCGTTTATCACGGTCACGTCATGTCCTTTGGCGCGAAGGCGTGCCTGGAGAACCGAGCAATAGTCCGTGCCCGGAGGCAGGTTGTAGCCCTGCGTAAGGCTCGTACCCAGGGCGAGTAGGCGCAGTTGCCGGGCTTCTGCGGCCCCAATGCCATTGATTCCGGCCAGAAAGACGGCGAGAATCACCCAGAGGCCCAAGAATGACCTTGAGCCTCTGGCCCATCCCCGCATATTCCAGTAACGGGATATCATTCTCCGCCCTTTTTTGTTGGTAGTCCGCCGCGCATGGTGCGTTTGCTCAACGCTGAACCGGTACTCAGGCTCGAGGCTGTCAGGCTCACACTCCGGAGTCTGGCTGGTCCCGTCAATATTCTCAATGGTATCGAGTTGGTCGTACGTCAAGGCGAGGCCATCGGTTTGGTGGGCCCGTCGGGTTCCGGCAAGTCGACCATGCTGATGGTGATGACCGGCCTGGAGCGGCCGACCTCCGGACGCGTGACGGTCAAGTCGCAGGACATTTCCGCGATGACCGAGGACGAATCGGCCCGGTTTCGCCGCGGAAACGTCGGCATCGTCTTCCAGTCGTTCCACCTGATCCCCACCATGACGGCGCTCGAGAACGTGGCCGTGCCACTGGAACTCGCGCTCGTTCCCGACGCGTTTGACAAGGCACGCCAGGAACTCGTGAACGTGGGTCTTGAGCACCGCCTCGACCATTACCCGAGCCAGCTTTCGGGCGGCGAACAGCAGCGCGTGGCGCTCGCGCGCGCCCTGGCCCCGCGTCCAAGCCTTATCTTCGCCGACGAGCCGACCGGAAACCTCGATGGCCGCACCGGCGCCGAGATCGTCGAGATGCTGTTCAAGCTGCAGCGCGAGCGTGGCTCGACGCTTGTGCTCGTCACGCATGACGACGCGCTGGCCCGTCGCTGCGACCGCATCGTCCGGCTGCGCGATGGCAAGATCGAGGCGATCGAGGACGCCGAGCAGCCGCCGGTGACGGCGTCCGTGAACTTCAAGCCCGTGGTCGAGACCATTGCGCCCGTGACGGCTTCCGCGCCGCTTGTCGCCGAGCCCATGGCGCCGCCGGCCACCGAGCCCGATCGGGGTACGACGGAATCCGTCGCCGCCGCGGCCGTGACAGCATCGGAGCCGGCACCCGCAGTCGAGGAAACGCCGTTCCGGCTTGTTGAGGACGACACGGTCAACACCGACATTCCCGACAAGCCCAACCAGCCACCGGTGGCGGCGAGCGCCGAATGATCAAGCGCGCCAACGTTGCCCTGACCCTCGCGCGCCGCGAGCTGCGGCAGGGCCTGTCTGGCTTCAGGATATTCCTTGCCTGCCTCATCCTCGGTGTGGCCTCGATCGCCACCGTGGGCTCCCTGTCGGCCGCATTGCTCGAAGGCCTGTCGGTGGAAGGCCAGCGCCTGCTGGGCGGCGACGTCGAGATCCGCCTCGTGCATCGCGAGATGGACGAGCAGGAACTCAAGTGGCTGCGCAACCAGGGCCAGGTGTCGATGGTGGCCGAGCTTCGCGCCATGGCAATCACGCCGGACAACAAGGCGCGAACGAACATCGAGCTGAAGGCGGTTGACCGCTTCTATCCGCTCTATGGATTTGCGGACGTTTCACCGCGCGAGCCGCTGAAGGAACTCTTCGCCAACCGGGAAGGCGTGTTCGGCGCCGCCGTCGAGGCCCGCCTTCTCAAGAAGCTGGGCCTGAAGCAGGGCGACATCGTGAGAATCGGCGACGCGCGCTTCATGCTGCGCGCGATGATCCGCGAGGAACCCGACAGGATCGCGGGCGGCTTTTCGACCGGCCCCCGCGTGCTCATCTCTGAGTTCGCGCTCCGCGCCACGGGCCTCGTCCAGCCGGGCAGCCTGATCAACTTCTCCTACCGCGTGGCGCTGCCGCAGGAGATCACCTCGCGCGAGGGCGTCGCGAACTTCGTCAAGTACGTCAAGGACACCTATCCGAACAAGGACTGGCAGGTCCGCGACCGCTGGAACGCCGCGCTCGGCGTCCGTCGATTCATCGAGCAGGTCGGTGCCTTCCTGACGCTTATCGGCCTGACCGCACTAGTCGTTGGCGGTGTCGGAGTGGCCAGCGCCGTGAAGGCCTACCTCGACCGCCGGCGCGACGACATCGCGACGTTGAAGTGCATCGGCGCCAGCGGCCGCTTCATCTTCTTCATGTTCCTCAGCGAGGTCATGACACTCGCCGTGATCGGGGTCACGGCAGGCCTTCTGATCGGCGCCATCCTGCCCCTTGTTCTCGGATGGCTCCTGTCAGGCTTCCTGCCGTTCCACGCCCAGTTCGGCCTGTTCCTCGCGCCACTGGGATCGGCGATGGTCTACGGCCTGCTGACGGCGCTCGCCTTCGCAATCTGGCCGCTCGCCCGCGCCAAGGACATCTCGCCCGCCGTCATGTTCCGCGACCTCATCACGCCGTCCAGGCGCTGGCCCCGCTGGCCCTATGCCGTGGCAACGGCGCTGGCACTGGCGGCGCTGGCGGCCCTCGCCGTGACGCTCACGCCCAACATCGAACTGGCTGCAGGCTTTGCCGCCGGCGCACTGGCCGCATTCGCCATCCTGCGGGCGACGGGGTGGGCCCTGATGTGGCTGGCCCGGCATGTGCCCCGGCCGAAGATCATGATGGCGCGCCTCGCGCTGTCGAACATCTACCGCCCCGGCGCGCCGACGCCTGCCGTTATTCTGTCCCTGGGTCTCGGGCTCACGCTCCTGGCAGCCATCGCGCTGATCGACGCCAATATCCGCCGCGTGATCCGCGAGGAAACGCCGGCCGAGGCGCCGAGCTTCTTCTTCATCGGCATCCAGACCGCGCAGGCCGAGAAATTCCGCAAGATCGTGCAGGTCCAGCCCGGCGCCTCGGACCTCGCGCTCGTCCCGATGCTTCGCGGCCGCATCACGAAGATCAAGGGCGTGTCGGTCGAGGAAGCGAAGGTCTCAAAGGACGTGCAGTGGGCGCTGAACGGCGATCGCGGCCTGACCTACGGCAATCCGCCCGGCGCGCATAACCAGCTCGTCAAGGGCACGTGGTGGCCGGAGAATTACAAGGGCCCGCCGCTGCTCTCGTTCGACTCGGCACTCGCCGAGGGCATGGGCCTCGACATCGGCGACAGCCTCAGCGTGAATATTCTCGGCCGCGAATTCACGTTCCGCATCGCGAACACGCGGCGCGTGGACTTCTCGAACGCACGCATGAACTTCCTCATGATCGTCTCGCCCGGCGTGCTCGAGAAGGCGCCGCACGAATTCCTCGCCACCGCGCATGCCACGGTGAGTTCCGAGGACGACATCGAACGCGTTGTCTCAACGGCGTTCCCGAACGTCACCGTCATTCGCGTGCGCGAAGCACTGGAGACGGCCAACGAACTCGTCCGCCAGCTCTCGGGCGGCATCCGCGCGGCAAGCTTCGTGACGCTGCTGACGGGATTGCTGGTGCTCGCCGGCGCACTTGCGGCCGGTCACCGCCACCGCCTCTTCGACGCAGTCGTGCTCAAGGTGCTGGGCGCAACAAAAGGGCAGGTGATGGCCACCTACCTGCTCGAGTTCGCGGTCCTGGGATTGGGAGCCGGTTTCGTCGCTGCCATCTCCGGAACGATGGCGGCCTGGGCTGTCGCTTACTTCGTGATGCAGACGAGCTTCGTGCCCGCGATGTCCACATTGGCGGTAGTGATAATCGGCGGCGCACTGGCCGCGATGGGCCTCGGAATCGCAGCAACCTGGACGGCTTTATCAACACCGGCAGCGCGTACTTTGCGCACGGCCTGATTCTTTAAGAATACTTGAACCCAGGCGCTGAAAATGGGTCGCAATTTGCGCGGTAAGGCCTTGAAGCAGTGGCGCTTTGTGACCATTTTAAAACCAATCTAAACGGGTCCCGGCGTGCGTCCGGTGCCCAACGAAAAGGGAGCACCCATGTCTGACTACAATTACGGTGTCCGGCCGGCTCCGCACGCAGGTGTGGATGCTCAGGCCCTGGATCAGGGCCTCCGGGCCTACATGATCAGCGTCTACCAGTACATGATGCTGGGACTCGCTGTGACCGGCGTCGTCGCCTACGCGACGTCATCGACGCCCGCACTCTTCAACGCGATCTACGGCACGCCGCTCGTCTGGGTCGTGATGCTCGCACCGCTGGGCATCGCCTGGTTCGGCTTTGGCATGATCGACCGCATGTCGTCCGCCGCCGCCCAGGGCATGTTCTGGGTCTTCGCCGGCGTGATGGGTCTCTCGCTCGCCTACATCTTCCAGCTCTATGTCGCCGCAGACATCGTGCGCGTGTTCTTCATCACCGCCGCGACCTTCGGCGCGCTGAGCCTCTACGGCTACACGACGCCGCGCAGCCTGAGCGCCTGGGGCTCGTTCCTCTTCATGGGCGTCATCGGCCTGGTGATCGCCTCGCTCGTCAACATCTTCATGCAGTCCGATGCGCTCACCTTCGCGATCAGCATCATCGGCGTCCTGGTCTTCGCAGGCCTCACCGCCTACGACACCCAGCAGATCAAGGAGATGTACTTCGAGGGTGACGACAGCGAGACCTCGGGCAAGAAGGCCATCCTCGGCGCACTCCGCCTCTACATGGACTTCATCAACCTCTTCCTGATGCTCCTGCGCCTCTTCGCCAACCGCGAATAAGCAACGGCACATCGCCTGACGCGAACCCCGGAAGCACCGCTTCCGGGGTTTTTTCTTGGGGCGGACCCTGTGCTAGACAGGACGCATGTCCCAGCTTCCTGACGCTTTCGGCCTGCCGGTGACCGGCGCGACGCCTCACTTGGTGAAGGCCCTCGACACCTTCGGGCGCGAGTGGATCTCCTACGGCCCGGACCTCGCCGTGCTCTTCCCGGCAGCCGCCAAGGAGCCCGGATGCCATCTGGCAACCGCCTACTCAGCCCTCCTGCACATGTCGCTGGAGGCCGCGGAAGGCCATTCAGCCGCTCAGCCCTTCCTCGATCGCCTCCGCCAGGCCGAGCCCCGCCATGTGACGCCGCGCGAGCGTGCGATCATCGAAGCCGCTCTCGCCTGGGGGCAGCAGGACCATGCTTCAGCGCTGAAGCATTTCGAGGAAGCCGTAAACCTTGCTCCCGCCGACATCGTGGCAGCGAAGTGGGGACAATACCTGGCCTTCAATCTCGGCGATGCGCCCGCCATGCTGCGTCTCGGCCGGCAGGTCATGCAGGCCCATCGGGGCACGCCGCAGGCCTGGGGCATGCTGGCCTTTGCCCAGGAGCAGTCGCATCAGCTGCACCTCGCCGAGGAATCCGCGCGCGAAGCCCTGTCGCGCGACAGGGACGAGGCCTGGGCCCAGCACGCACTCGCCCACGTCTTCGAGACCCACGGCCGCCTCGATGAAGGCATCGACTTGCTGCAGCGTTCGGCGGCCGGCTGGAAGTCACGATCGATCTTCATGAGCGAGCACAATTACTGGCACCTCGCCCTGTTCCACCTCGACCGCGACGAACCGTCGGAGGCCGTGTCGATCTACGACGCGAGGCTATGGGGCCGCTGGCCTTCGTTTTCGCAGGAGCAGATCGGCGCCGTCTCGATGCTTTGGCGCCTGGAACTGCGGGGTGTCGATGTCGGGGATCGATGGAGCCCCGTGGCCCGCGAAGTTGCTGCGCGCGCCGACGAGCATCTCTGGCCCTTCCACGACATGCACTACGCCTGGGCGTTCGCGCGGGCAGGAGAGGGCGCACGCACCGACCGCTTCATGGCGACGCTCAGGCAGAAGGCGGACGCAACAGGCGGCGTCTGGTCCGCGGTCGCGCTACCGCTCGCCACGGCCCTCGTCGCACAGGCACGAGGCCGCCACGCGGAAGCTTTCGATGCAATGGGCGGTCTGCTGCCAAACCTGCAGCTCATCGGTGGTTCACATGCGCAGCGGGACATCTTCTGGCAGGCGTGGATCGACGCGGGCTTCCGCGCCGGCAAGGGCGAGCATCTGCGTCCGGTGCTGGAAGAGCGCATGAAGGCAAGGCCCGGCGTACAGGTCCACGCGCGGGACTTCAGGCGGCTGCAGGCCGCCTGATCTATTCGACGAGGTGGGGCCGCTTCGGCTCGAGGACGCGCAGCACCTGCGCAATGTCATGTCCCCGCTTCATGATGAGGCCGCCGCTGGCCACCACGCAGTACATGCCCTGCTTGTTGCGCAGCTTCGGATGCTTCTCGATGCGATAGAGCGGCATCTCGGCCGTGTGCCGGAAGACCGCAAACACCGCATGCTCGCGCCCCATGCCGATGGCATAGTCACGCCATTCGCCTTGCGCCACCATGCGTCCATAGAGGGAAAGGATCGTACCGAGTTCGCGGCGGTCGAACATGACATCGCCGCCAAGTGCCTGCTTGTTGCCGGCGTGGCTGTCGCCCGTATCGTCAGTCCGCGGCTGCGGGCGTTCGGCGCCGCGGAGTGGAACTATGGTTTCATCGGCCATCAGGTGTGAAAGTCTTCACCCGCGCGGCCCGTTTGGCAAGGCCGTTCAGCGCTTGCGACACATAAATATTCCGTCGGTAATCGGCAGGAGCACCGTATCGACGCGATTGTCATTCTTAATTTTCGCGTTCAGCGCGCGCAGTGCCTGCGTGTCAGGCGACATGTCCGAGGGATCGCACACGCGTCCCGACCACAGCACATTGTCGATGGCAACCAGCCCGCCCGGACGCACCAGCTGCAGCATGTGCTCGTAATAGGCGTCGTAGGACGTCTTGTCGGCATCAATGAACGCGAAGTCGTAAGTGCCGCCGCGGCCCTCCGCGAGGAACCGCTTCAGCGTATCGAGGGCAGGGGCGACATGACCGGTAATCTTGCGCTCCTGTCCGGCCGCCTTCCAGTACCCGCGCGCCTTCGCCATGTACTCTTCGCTGATGTCCAGGGCATCCGCATGCCCATCATCCGGCAGCGCAAGTGCGATCGAGAGGGCGCTGTAGCCGGTGAAGGTGCCGACCTCGATGTAGCGCCGCGTGTTCATGAGGCGCGCGATGAGGCTCATGAAGGCGCCCTGTTCGGGAGCAATCTGCATGACTGCAACGCCACCCATGGCAGCAGTCTCGGTGCGGCAGCGCGAGAGCACCGGATGCTCGCGCACGCCGGCATCCGCGGCATAGTCGAGGACGGCGTCAGTGAAATTCACGCTTTTGCGCATGGGAGGGCTCTCTGCGGTGAAGGTCCGGAAAGGTTAAGGGCCGGAACATTGACCGAGCCGCTTGCATTCCGCAATGAACTTCGAAAATCTCCCGGCCAATGCCGACACCCTCATTCACGAGCTACCCCAGCGACCGTCCCCTGAACGCAGCCTTTGGCGCGGTGAAGGACATTGTCAGCTTCGTCGGGTACACGATGCGCCCCACGCCGACGCCGCCGCACGCCAACGTGCCGCGCGGCGACGGCCACACGGTCCTTGTCCTGCCGGGCTTCATGACGGGGGACTGGGCGACCCGCACGCTCATCAACTGGCTGCGCGATGTCGGTTACGATGCCAGGGGCTGGGGCGGGGGAACGAACTGGGGTCCGACGCCGGCGGCCCTCACGCGCTGCGCGGCACTGGTCGACGAGGCCAATGCGCGGACGGGCCGAAAGGTCAGCCTGATCGGACGCAGCCTCGGAGGCGTCTTCGCGCGCGAGCTCGCCAAGGACGCGCCGGCCAAGGTCAATCGCGTGATCACGCTTGGCACGCCGATTCGCTTTCCGATCAAGACGCCGCTGTCACCATTCGCCGAGACAATGTCGGTCCGCTTTGACCAGGCCTTCACGAAGCGCATGCCGGACATCGTGCGCAATCCGCCAGTTCCGGTGACAGCATTCTACTCGCGCGCTGATGGCATCGTGCCGTGGCGCTCATGCCTGGTTGAAGAGGCGCCGGGCGCCGAGAACGTCGAAGTTGACAGCCCTCACACAATCATGGGTTCCCACCCGGTGGCGATGCGCATCATCGCCGAGCGTTTGGCCCAGAAAACCGGCTGATTTCCTGCATTGTGAACCGGTGTTCATGCGGCTGTCGCGAAGCCGTGAATCCGGGCCATCTTTGGGCCTCATTTCAGCCCTTGCACTGCCGCTTTGCGAGACCATCTTCATGCGTACCGGTTGGCTCGGTGGTGCGGCGAAGGCCCGGACCATCAGCCCCCAGCCCCCTCGCGGCTTTATCCGCACCCCGGGCCAACCGCAAGGTTTCACCCAAGGAACTGACAACCCCTCAAACTCGTGTACAAACTCCCTCGCCACCCAGTGCGAGGGAGTTTTTTTATGCGCCTGAAAGATAGAGCCGCCATTGTCACCGGAGCCGGATCCGGAATCGGAAAGGCAACCGCGCAGCTGTTTGCATCGGAAGGCGCGCGCGTCCTCGCCGTTGACCTTCCCGGCAAGGACCTGCCGGCCACGCATGCGGCCACGCAGGGCATCACGCCCCTTGAAATCGACATCACGGCGCAGGACGCGCCACAGCGCATCATCGACACGGCAGTCGCGGCCTTCGGCAAGCTCGACATCGTCATGAACAATGCGGGCGTGTCGGCGCGCGAGTTCGCCGAGGAAATGAAGCGAGCGACCTGGGACCGGGTTCTCGCAGTGAACCTGACCGCGCCGTTCCTGATCTGTCAGGCCGCAGTTCCCCATCTGAAGCAGAGCAGGGCGGGGCGCATCATCAACGTGGCGTCGGTCATGGCGGAAGGCACCGACCTCGGCCTGTCGGCCTATTGCGCCTCGAAGGCAGGCGTGGCCGGACTGACCCGCACACTGGCCCTGGAACTGGGCCGGTACAACATCACGGCAAACTACCTGCTGCCCGGAGCCATCCGCACCGGCATGACGCTTCCTCTCTGGGACGCACGCCCCGACGTGGCCGAGATCTGGGCGAAGAAGTCCCCCCTCCGCAGGCTGGGAGAACCGCTCGACCTGGCCCGTGGCGCACTGTTCCTAGCCTCCGACGACGGCGCCTTCGTCACGGGTCACGGATTGAACGTGGATGGCGGGCTGATGCTGCGCGTCTGATCCGCCTTCGCAGCCGCGAAAGGGCCTTGAAATCCCGGGACGGCTTCACAAATTGGCCACTTGCGGTTGCGAGCGCTTTTGCGTATCGCTTTGGCCCCAATTTCAACTTGGTTTTTGGCGGGTTAGCCAGCAAATCCATGATCATCATCGAAGACTTGGTCCGGCGGTTCGGAGACTTCACAGCCGTGGGCGGCATCACCCTGCGTGTAGGCAAGGGTGAAGTGCTCGGCTTCCTGGGGCCCAACGGCGCCGGCAAATCCACCACCATGAAAATGGTGACGGGCTTCCTGGCCCCCAGCGAGGGGCGCATCTCGGTCTGTGGCCATGACGTGGTCGAGCAGCAGCTCGAAGCACAGTCCTGCATCGGCTATCTGCCCGAAGGCGCACCGGCCTATCCGGACATGACCCCGCTGCAGTTCCTGAACTTCATCGCCCGCGTGCGCGGCCTGAAGGACGAGGCTGCCAGCAAGGCCATCGAGGTTGCCGTCGCGCGCACCGGTCTTCAGGGTGTGCTCGAACAGCGCATCGAGACGCTCTCGAAGGGCTTCAAGCGCCGCGTGGGCCTTGCGCAGGCAATCCTGCATGACCCGCCCGTCCTCATCATGGACGAGCCCACCGATGGTCTCGATCCCAACCAGAAGCTGGCGGTCCGCAACCTCATCCGCTCGATGGCGACCGACAAGGCCATCATCATCTCGACCCACATTCTTGAGGAAGTCGACGCCGTGTGCACGCGCGCCGTGATCATCGACAAGGGCCGCATCGTGGCTGACGGTACGCCGTCGGAGCTTCTGGCCAAGTCGCCGACGCGCCGCCTCGACGAGGTGTTCCGCTCGCTGACGACGCCCGATACCGAAATCAATGCGGAGGCCGTGTCATGAGCTTCTGGAACGCCACCACCGCCATCTATCGCCGCGAACTCGCGGGCTACTTCGCGACGCCGGTCGCTTACGTCTTCATCGTCATCTTCCTGCTGGCGATTGGCTCGTTCACCTTCTATTTCGGCCAGTTCTTCCTGACCGGGCAGGCCGAGCTCGACGTCTTCTTCGGCTTCCATCCGTGGATCTACCTGTTCCTCCTGCCGGCCATCTCCATGCGCCTGTGGGCTGAAGAGCAGCGCGCCGGAACGATCGAGCTCCTGATGACGCTGCCGGTCCCCGTCATGGCCGCCGTGCTGGGCAAGTTCCTCGCAGCGTGGGTGTTTGCGGGGATCGCCCTGGGAATGACCTTCCCGATGTGGATCACGGTGAACTTCCTCGGCTCACCGGACAACGGTGTGATCATCGCAAGCTATCTCGGCAGCTGGCTGATGGCTGGATCCTATCTCGCGATCGGATCTGCCATCTCCTCGATGACGAACAACCAGGTCATCGCCTTCGTCGTCAGCGTCGTGGTCTGCTTCATGTTCACGATCGCAGGCCACACCATGGTGCTGGACTTCTTCCAGGGCTGGGCGCCGACGATCCTCGTCAACGCCATCTCGTCGTTCAGCTTCCTGACCCATTTCAACGCCATCATGAACGGCGTGATCGATCTCAGGGACCTCGTCTTCTTTGGCTCCCTGATTGCCATCAGCCTGTTCATCAACGCCGTCGTCATTGACCTGAGAAGGGCGGACTAGTCATGCGCTGGACCAGAACCCGGATCGCTGCAGCAGCCATCGCGCTCAGCATCATCAGCTTCTTTGCCATCAACATGACCTCCGACGTGTGGTTCTCGTCCGCACGCGTGGACCTCACGGAGAATGGCCTCTACACGGTTTCGGACGGGACGAAAGAGATCCTCCGGTCCATCCCCGAGCCCGTCACCCTGCGCTTCTACTTCTCCGAAGCCGTGTCGGTGAAATACGCAGGCGTCCGCTCCTATGGCGGTCGCGTGCGCGACATGCTGCAGCGTTTCGAGAGCCTTTCGGGCGGCAAGCTGAAGCTTGAGGTCATAGACCCCGAACCCCTCACCGAGCAGGAAGACCTGGCCGTCTCGCAGGGCATCACGGGCGCTCCCACACCCGCTGGTGAGAAGATCTATTTCGGCCTCGTGGGCACCAACATGGTCAATGGCCGCGAGGTGATCCCGTTCTTCCTCGAGGACCGCGAACCCTATCTCGAGTACGACCTGTCGAGCCTTGTCTACAAGCTCATCCGCGAGAAGAAGCCGAAGATCGGCATTGTCTCCAACATCCCGTTCGACACGGGGGCAGGCGGCATGGCGGCGGCCATGCAGGGCCAGTCGCGCTCCTTCATGATCTACGAGCAGATGCGCGAGACCTTCGACGTCCAGTTCCTCGAGCAGGACTTCGATCGGGTGCCGGAGGACGTCGATGTCGTCCTGATCGCCCACCCGAAGCCCCTCTCGCCGACGACGCAGTACGCCCTGGACCAGTTCATCATGCGTGGTGGCCGGGCCATGGTGTCGATCGATCCGCTTTCCGAGATCTCCCAGATGCCGGGTCCGACGGGCGAACCGCTGGAGGGTTTCACCGACTCCTCCGCGCGCAGCATCGACAGCCTGATGAAGTCGTGGGGCGTGTCGGTCTCGCCGGACAACGTGATTGGCGTACGCAATCGTTCGCTGCGCGTGCAGTTCGCAGGCGACGTCGCAGACTACGTCGCCTGGCTGGCGCTCACGTCGAAGGAAATGAACCGCACCGACCTCGTCACCAGCGAACTGACCGACCTGAACCTCGGCACCGTCGGCGCAATCCGGCATGCAAAGGACGCCACCACGAAGTTCGAGCCGCTGGTGCAGACCACCGACGACACGATGGAGATCGCGGTCTCCAAGGTGAAGGAGTCACCGAACCCGAACATCCTCCTGCGCGACTTTGCAAAGTCGGGCGAGGTGTTCACGATTGCCGCGCGCATCACCGGTCCGGTGAAGTCGGCATTTCCGGCGGGACCGCCGCCGCGCTCTGCGACCGACAAGCCGGAAGCAGGCCCGCTGCCGGCCCACATCGCCGAGACGAAGCAGGCCAACATCGTGATGGTGGCCGACAGCGACATCTTCAACGACTCGTTCTGGGTCCAGTCCCAGGAATTGCAGGGACAGCGCGTGGCAGTACCGGTCGCAGACAACTCGGTGTTCGTGCTCAACACCCTGGAGAACCTGACGGGGTCGGCGCCGCTCATCTCGCTGCGCTCGCGCGGTACGTCGAACCGCCCCTTCGAGGTGGTCGACGAGATGCGTCGTCGCGCCAACCAGCAGTTCCTGCGCCAGGAACAGGCGTTGCAGGAGCGCCTGACCGCAACGCAGAACAAGCTCGCGGAGCTTGAGGGCAAGCGTCGCGCGCAGGCACGGCCGGGGCAGGCTGCGCCGCAGGAAATGCTCACGCCCGAGCAGGAAGCCGAGATCGAGAAGTTCCGCAATGAGCTTGTCGAGACCCGCAAGGCCTTGCGCGACGTCCAGTACAAGCTGCGTCGCGACATCGACCGCTTCGGAACCTGGCTCGCCGCCATCAACATCCTCTTCGTTCCGCTGATGATTGCAGGCACGGCGCTGGTGCTCTGGTTCTTTGGCCGGAACCGCAAGTCTGCAAAGCCGGCAGGAGGCAGCAAATGAGTGCTCCCGCAAAATCTCCGCTGATCCCCGTCCTTGAGCGCCGCGTGCGGGCCCTGACCTGGCTCGCGGGCGCGACGGCATTCGCCATCCTCTGCGCCGCCGTTGCCCAGTGGCAGCGCGGGGCCTCGGGCAGTGCGGACTTCACGCCGGTACGCATGTTTCCCGGACTCGAGGAAAAGGCGGACGCGGTGGCTTCGATCGAGATCGAAGCGCCGAACGCGGCCTTCAATGTCGTCAAGCGAAGCGACGGCAAGTGGATCGTGCCCGACAAGGGCAACTACCGTGCCGACTTCAACCAGATCCGCAGGACGGTGCTGGGCCTTGCATCCCTCGAACTGATCGAGCCGCGCACCGCGCGCGCCGACTGGGCCGGCAAGCTCGGCCTCGCTGCGCCCAATGCCAAAAAGGAAGGGCAGGGCACGGTCATCCGGCTCAAGGACGCCAAGGGCGAGATATTGGCGAGCGTTGTTGTCGGCAATGCAGTGGAAGGCGCATCGACAAACAGTCGCCAGGCCATCTACGTGCGCAAGCTCAACGAAAACCAGACCTACGTCGCGCGCGGCACATTTGAGGCCGTATCCGATCCGTCGGCCTGGCTTGACCGCTCATTCATCGACTTCCCGCGTGATCGCATTCGTACGGTCTCGATGAAGCCGCTGAAGGGTCCGTCCTACACGGTCACGCGCGCAACGCCGGAGACCGAGAACTTCTCGATTGTCGAGCGCCTGCCGTCCGGCCGCACGCTGCGTACCGAGGCCGAACCCAACGGCATCGGCAACGCGCTCATCGGCATGTCCTTCACGGATGTCGTGCCGCAGAGCCAGGTTGACTTCTCGAATGCGGCCCGCGCCTCGTTCCAGACGTTTGATGGCCTTGCGCTCAATGTACTGATTGCCGAGAAGGACAACGACTACTGGGTGGCCTTCGATGCGGTGGAGCTGCCGGCAAACGAAGTCGTCGCGCCGGGCAAGGACACGAAGCTGAAGCCCAACATCGCGCGCGAGGTCGAGGAACTGAACGCAATGGGCAAGGGACTGGCCTACAAGATCCCGCGCTTCAAGGGCACGCTGCTGACCACGCCGCTGGAAGGCTTGCTGAACGTCCCGCTCGGTCATCGCACGACCGGCAACTGACGCCGGCCGCCGCGCGCATGCTATTTGGGCGCTGCCGTCCTGATCTGGGCGGCGCCCAGCACCTGCCCGTGGGAGCCGAGCTGGACCCACGCCGCCACGCCATCCGTGACTTCGCCCTTGTCGCGGGGCTGGACCGGCACCTGCAGCGTCAGCGCCTGTCCATTCCAGGTTCCCGCTGACGCAAGGTCGCGCACGACATTCGAGTAGACCATCGTCCGGCCCGAGTTTTCGCCGCGCGTGATCGTCACCTTCCGCACGGAAGACGTATGCGCAATCCAGACCGTCGCGGGCTCCGCGGTCGTACCGGCGGGGACATGGATCTGGATGATGTTGCCCGCCTGCGAGAGCCGGATCGGCAGGCGCTTGCCGCGCGTCTGCGCGACGCGCGCATCGAGGCTCGCAAGCAGTTCCTTCTTCTCGTTGCCAACGGCGTCCTGGACGCCATCGATGATCACTTGCGGCGTGTACACCTGCCGCGAGGACATGGCCTTCGCATAGGCCTGCTGCCGCAGCGTGTTCTCGCGGTGGGCCAGCGTGTCCTTCCAGCCGATATAGTCCCAGTAGTCGATGTTGAACGAGATCGCGACCAGATCCTGCCGCTTCTGCAGGTCTGACCAGATCTGGTCGGCCGGAGGACAGGATGAGCAGCCCTGGCTCGTGAAGAGCTCTGCAAGCACCGGCTCGGAGGTGGGCGCTGTGGGCGAGGCCATGGATGAATGAAGGGCGCCCGCCGCGACAAGCGCGCAGGCGCCCACAAGAAGGTGCAGGTAGGACTTCAGCATGACTGAATCCTACCCGGCGTCGGGCTCACTGCATAGTCACGAAGCAGTGTGCGTTTACCTTGGTCTCAGGCGGCCTTGGCAAGGCCGCGCAGAACGTAGTGCAGGATTCCGCCGTTCTTGAAGTACTCGATCTCGTCAACCGTATCGATGCGGCACATGACGGGGACCGAGACCTTGCGGCCATCGGCATGCGTGATGTTCACGTGCAGCGTCTGGCGCGGCTTCAGGTCGCCTTCGAGGCCCGGGATGTCGACGATCTCGGCGCCTGTCAGGCCAAGGCCCTTCCAGGTCTGGCCATCGGTGAACTGCAGCGGCAGCACGCCCATGCCAACGAGGTTCGAACGATGGATGCGCTCGAAGGTCTCCACGATCACGGCGCGCACGCCAAGCAGCTTCGTGCCCTTCGCTGCCCAGTCGCGCGAAGAACCCGTGCCGTACTCCTTGCCGGCAAAGATCACCAGCGGCACGCCTTCCTTCTGGTAGCGCATGGCCGCGTCATAGATCGGCATCTGCTGGCCGCTCGGATGGTGCTTCGTCACGCCACCTTCGACGCCGGGCACCATCTGGTTCTTGATGCGGATGTTCGCGAAGGTGCCGCGCATCATGACTTCGTGGTTGCCGCGGCGCGCGCCGTAGCTGTTGAAGTCGGTCTGGCGGACCTGGCGTTCCTGCAGGAACGTGCCGGCCGGGCTCGACGACTTGATGTCGCCGGCAGGGCTGATGTGGTCGGTGGTGATCGAGTCGCCGAACAGGCCA
>CAZYFM010000046.1:348-23436 GCA_964646885.1 uncultured Flavobacteriaceae bacterium | reverse complement strand
GCTTCAATCCGTTGATGAAAGCGATTCATTTCATTTCCGGCACGCCAAGGTCCGGGTCGACACTTCTGTCAGCGATACTTCGACAGAACCCATCGTTTCACGCCAACATGTCCAGCCCGGTCCTGGCTATGGTAAGCGGGATCTATCATGCATTGGGTGCTCAGCAGGAATGGACGGCGCTTACGACTGACGAGCAACGCGCCTCTTCGATGCGCGGCGTCATTCGCGGCTACTACGAGAACATTGCACAGGACAAGGTCGTATTTGACACAAGTCGCGGCTGGTGCGCCAAAATGGCGACGGTCGCGCGGCTCTATCCTGACGCAAAAGTCATCGCCTGCGTCCGGGAGTTTTCTTGGATCATCGATTCGTTTGAACGCCTCTACCAGCAGAACCCGCTGCTGATGTCGAAGCTCTTCACGATGACCAATGGCAATACAGTCTATGCTCGCGCCGACACGCTAAGTGGACTTCAGGGCGCCGTAGGATTTCCATCGCACGCGGTCCGGGAGGCTGTGTTCGGTCTTCACTCCAACAAGCTTGTTCTGGTCGATTATGAAGCTCTCACACGCGAACCAGCCAAAACGATAGAGCACCTGTACACGGTTTTGGGCATCCCCAAGTTCAAGCACGATTTCGACAATGTTGAATTCGAGTCGGGAGACGAGTTTGACGCTCAACTGGGCGTTCCCGGCCTCCACACCGTGCGACGCAAGGTCGAGTACCGCGAGCGCAAGACCATCCTGCCGCCTGACCTGTTCGAACGGTTCAGGGGCGGCGACTACTGGCGCGATCCGAACTTTGCCCGGCTTGGCATATCCTCGTGCATCGTCACGAAATGACGTTCGGGCCTGCAACGAAGACATATCTCCGGTCGAGCTGGTACTTGACCACATATCCGATCAGCAGGCCGATGACCGCGCCCGTGTAGCGCATGAACTTCGTTCCAAACACGAGGTCAAACCCGAACTCGAAAGCCCAGAAGATGGCTGTGGTTCCGATGCCCGTGAGCGAATAGCCGCCGAAGGTCTTGAGGTCCTGCTCGACGCTGCCCGCCTGAAACCGGAAGATCAGCGCCTTGTCCCAGACATACTTGAAGACCAGTCCGGTGCCGGTTCCGCAAGCGACTGAAATCACGACGGGCCACAGGAAGGACGGGACAATCGCCAGGGCAGCTTCCTGCGTGCCGATATTGACCACGATGGCCAGCAGGGCCCCGATCGCGTAGAGCGCAACGGTCCTCATGGCGGATCAATCGTTAATTTCGGGGACATGAATTATTCCTGGGAGGCAAGGCGGCTGCACCGCCAGTGAGGCGACAATACCACACGGCGGTTTTGACATGATCACCAAAGAGGCTAGATTTCCGTTCGAGGGCACAAAGTCAATCCGATGGCCAGCATCGACGCATCAGCGCAGGACAACGCATCAGTCGCATCCGGCGAACTGCTTGCAGTGCATCTCGACGGCGAACTCCTGAAGCACGGTCTCAAGGGAGAACTGGCAGCGGCCTCCCTGAAATCACTTTCATTCATCACCCGTCGCCCCCCTGCAATGGACGTCTCCGTACTGCCCTATGATGCGGCAACCCTGGAGAAGATTCGAAGCTTCAGGGCGGCCGGCGGCCGCACCGCCCTTGCCGTCTCGCACAATGACGATGTCGTGAAGGCCATCGCCCGCCACCTGGGCTGCTTCGACGAAGTGGTTCCCGCCACGGGCTCCAGGAACGCGGTTCCCGCCTCCGGCGATCTCCGCGTTCGGGAGTGGCTGAAGGCGCTCCGGATCCATCAATGGGTGAAGAATGCACTCATCTTCATGCCCTTGCTCGCGGCGCACCAGATCAACAACGCCGGCATGATCCTGCAGGCCGTCATTGCGGTCATTGCCTTTGGACTTTGTGCGTCGAGCGTATATGTCCTCAACGACATCCTCGACCTGGCCGATGACCGACATCACCGCCTGAAGCGCTTCCGGCCATTTGCATCAGGGACCTTGTCGATCACGTCGGGACTGATCGCCTTTCCCCTGCTGCTCGCCCTGTCATTCGCCATAGCGATGGCGAGCCTGCCGCCGCTGTTCTCGGCGGTCCTTGCCGCCTACTACACGCTCACCCTGACCTACTCGATGTTCCTCAAGCGTGTGATGGCGCTCGACGTCATTGCCCTGGCGATGCTGTACACGCTGCGCATCTTCGCCGGCGTGGCCGCCCTTGGCCTGACCCTGACATTCTGGCTGCTCGCCTTTGCGATGTTCCTGTTCCTGAGCCTCGCGCTCGCCAAGCGCTTCGCCGAAGTGCGCGACGCGCTTGAACGCGGCAGGTCGGGCAAGACGCGGGGCCGGGACTACGACACCAAGGACCTCGACATGATTTCGTCCCTTGGTGCCGCCTCGGGATACCAGGCGGTCCTGGTGCTTGCGCTCTACATCCGGGAGCAGAGCACCGTTGCGCTCTACGCCAGCCCTGAAATCCTGTGGCTTGCCTGCCCGGTTCTCCTGTTCTGGATCACGCGCGTGTGGATGCTCACCCATCGCGGCCAGATGCACGAGGACCCTGTCGTGTTCGCCGCCCGTGACTGGGTCAGCCAGGCAGCCGGCATACTGTTCCTGCTCACATTCCTGGCCGCATCATGAAGCACGGCCTGCTCGGTTGGGGCCGCTATCCGCAAACGCCGCAAGCCTCTCGCCGCGTTGCATGGCGGGACGAGATTGCCGATGCGATCCGGTCAACCGCGCACCCGACGCTCGCCCATGGCAATGGGAGGTCTTACGGCGACAGTTGCCTTGCAGCGTCGGGCACGGTCGTTCACATGAACAGGCTGAACCGCGTCATCGCCGCGGACTGGACATCGGGCGTGCTCCGCGCGGAAGCCGGCATCACGCTGGGCGAAATCCTGGAGCTCAGTGTCCCGAAGGGCTGGTTCCTGCCCGTGACGCCCGGCACGAAATTCGTCACGCTGGGCGGAGCCGTAGCCAATGACGTGCATGGCAAGAACCATCACCGCGCGGGCACGTTCGGACGCCACGTCCGCGCCTTCGAGCTTCACCGTTCCGACATGGAGTCCCGGCTCTGCTCACCCGCCCTGAACACCGAACTCTTCAATGCCACGATTGGCGGCCTGGGCCTGACGGGCATCATGTCCTGGATTGAACTCCAGCTCGTCCCGATCAATGGACCGTCCGTCGACACGGTCACCGTCCGGTTCGGTTCGCTTGAGGCGTTCTTCGACCTCGCAGCACGCTTCGATGAAAGCCACGACTATGGCGTCGCCTGGGTCGACTGCCTCGCCTCCGGCAGGAACCTCGGCCGCGGAATCTACATCGCAGCCCGCCACGCTTCCGGGGATGGCCCGACACACCCTCCCTCGAAGAGGTTCCGGGTTCCCTTCACGCCACCTGTTCCTGTCGTCAATGGCGTGACAACGCGGCTGTTCAACCCGCTCCACTGGCACATGGCCCCAGCCCGCGAGACCAGCCGCACAATGCACTTTGATCCGTACTTCTATCCCCTCGACGGAATTCATGAGTGGAACAGGCTCTACGGAAATAATGGCTTCCAGCAGTTTCAGTGCGTCATTCCCGAGGAACAGTCCGAAGCGGGGATCTCAAGCGTGTTGAAGACAGTCGCGCGTTCGGGGCTCGCGTCCTTTCTCACCGTTCTGAAGCGCTGCAGCGATATCCCTTCGCCGGGGATACTCTCGTTTCCGATGAAGGGCGTCACGCTCGCCATCGACTTCGCACAGTCCGCAAGACTCGCGAACGGCCTTCTGCCGGAGCTCGACAGGATTGTTCACGAGCACGGCGGCCGTCTCTATCCCGCAAAGGACGCACACATGAGCGCCAGGGACTTCCAGTCCGCCTACCCCGCATGGAAACAGGTCGAGACGCTCAGGGATCCGGCATTGAACTCCGCATTCTGGAAAAGGGTGACGGCATGAAGCGTATTCTGATCATTGGCGCGACGTCTGCGATTGCCCAGGAATGCGCCCGCATCTGGTCAGGGGAACATGCGCGCTTCTATCTCGTCGCCCGCAACGAGCAGCGTCTCAAGGAAGTCGCCCGCGATCTGGAGGCGCGTGGCGCAACAAATGTCGAGACTGCCATTCTCGACGTAGCCGAGATGACCTCCCATCAGCACATCGTGGAACGCGCGCAGCACTCCCTCGAGCAACTCGATATCGTACTGCTGGCCCACGGCGTGCTTCCCGACGAAGCCGCATGCGACCAAAGCCCGTCCGCGGCGACAGCACAGTTCACGATCAACGCCACGGCCACGATCTCCCTCATGATCGCGACCATTGCGATCCTCAGGAAACAGGGTGCTGGAACGCTTGCAGTGATCTCCTCGGTCGCAGGAGACCGCGGACGTGCCTCGAACTGCCACTATGGCGCCGCAAAGGCCGCGGTCTCAACCTTCAGCGCCGGCATGCGCGCGCGGCTGCGCGGCACAGGTGTCAGCCTGGTGACGATCAAGCCGGGCATGGTCGACACGCCCATGACTTCGGGAATGCCGTTGCCCCGCGCCCTGGTGTCAAGTCCCGACAGCGTCGCCCGCGCGATCGTACGCGGCATCGACAGGAAGGTCGCGACGATTTACGCCCCGTGGTGGTGGCGCTGGATCATGCTGGTCATCCGCCACATTCCGGAATCCATTTTTGTCCGGTTGAAGCTGTAGCAGTGCTCGCTTGTACTGAACGCCCGTCAGGCTCAAAACATCAAGCTGCCGGCTCCCGGCACCAGTAACCCGGAATCACCCATGAACTTGTTCCTCGCCCGTATTCGCCTCGGTCTCCTGACTGCCGCCGCATGGCTGACGCTCTCCTCGACTGCAACTGCCAACGCGATCATGGACAGGCTCTCGGCCTCAACATCGAGGCCCGGTCTGGAGTGCACGCAGGATGGCTTGTGGTGCGTGTCAAATGGCGGCACGCACATGTCGGTTCTCTCGCGAACAGCCGACGGAAAGCTCGCCGAACGGGCACGCCTTCCGCTTGAGAACGACGAAGACCTCCGGATCGAGTCCTCGCCCTGGCAGACCATTGTCAGGTCGCGGCAGAACGGACGCCCGGAACAGGTTCTCGTGGGCATCAAGCGCAGGCAAAGCGAATCTTATTCAGGCGGTGGAGGCTCTCTGACCGAGCTGCAACTCTTCAGTATCGGCGCAAGTCGCAACGCGGCAACGGCCGGTGTGTCGGCGCCCCTCGAATCGAGCTTCATGATCCGCGCCTGCTTCACGCCGGAAGATGAAAAGTCCCGCCGTGGCGCCTGCCATGATGAGTACCATTTTGCGGGAGAGCTGAACCTGGCCAAGAGCCGCCGCAGCGGAGAGGTCAGCCTGCTCTTCAAGGGACGTGCGGAGACCTACCCCGGCCGGCGAAACCGCATGGACGACTCCAGCATGGAGCCGCCCCTTCGCAAAAGCGATCTCGTCTGGGCTCTCGATGCGGACTGCACATTCCAGCGATACATCCGGTGGAGTCCGTCCACCGGCGCCCTGACATGGTCCCGCCCGCTCCCGTCCTGCGAGAGTTTCCTACAACTGCAGTAGCTCGGGCTACTTCCCGGAGACGCTTTTGCAGCAGCGGAAGCTCAAATGGTAATTGGCGTGGCTGTCGCCGCTCATGACGCGCGAGCCATGCCAGTAGGGAGCACGCCAGCGACACCAGTCTTCATGTGCCCTGATCTTGTCCCATACAAACCAGCTACCTTTCATCTCCGTGTGGCCGAGCGTTGTGCTGCCGCGGCTGGCCATTTCTCCGGGATTGGTAGGCAGGTTCATGTGCTCAGCGGCATTTCCATTGATGTCATAGACACCCAGGGCGCTCTTGCAGCCCGGAAAGCTTCCGGCGGGATAGGTGTTGGACCCACACGTTGCCCATTCGCCGCCATTGCAGCCTGCATTCTTGCTGCTTCCGGTCGCGCAGATGCCTGACTTGTACTCCGGTCCGTAGCTCCAGCGCTTGGCAGAACCGAACCGCGCATTATGCGCCGCGCGCATTTGCGAAATGGAGGCACTCCCACCCGAAGCGGGAAATCCGTAGTCGGGCGGCGAAAGGCGGCCTTCGCAGGCGCCTTCCCACTCATGCGCATCGCAGATGCGCTTGCCTTGGGCTGCACACACCTCTGCGGCCTCGCGCGCACGTGTCCAGACCACGGGATAGGTGCACGGCATGTTGGGAAACTCGAACTGGTCGATGCAGACCTTGGCGTCCTCCGGTTGCTCGGACGACGGATCGTAAAGCGGTGCCATGAACTTTGAGCCGCAGATCTTCTCGAAACGCGAATTGTTGTAGGAGACGCCTTCCCGTTCGAGCCGCGCGCGGCATTGCTCCGGCGACATGGGATGGTTCGTGACATCCGGATTGCCCTGCCCCATGCGCCCCGACGCAGCAAAGATGGCACGGATCCGCGCCATCTGATCGGGCGTATAGCCGAGCGTGGAAGCCATTTGCTGGAACAGCTGCTCGTTCTGAGCCTGCAGGCCCACGCCAGCCGCAAGCGCCACCGAGACGCTGCAGGCCAGCACGAGCGAAAGAACACCAAGCAGGGGAGCGCGGGTAATCATGGCGTACCACTCCTCTTGACGAGATAGAACAGGTCCCGGTTGTCGGGATATCCCATGAAGCGGGGAATGAGCTTCCCCTTCACGTTCCGGTCGACATTGGCCATGCCACGCACGAGATGCTGCACCTGCATCGTGTCCCCCTGGCGCGCGTAGAGCGCCATGTAGGTGTGTTCAAGGGCATTCATGTCGAGGTTCAGGGCGTAGCTGCAGCCATAGGCCCTGAAAGCGATCGCCATCGCGGAAGGCGTGGCCGTCGAGAAGTAACCGTAGACCAGGAATTGCCTCGATCCTGTCGTGATCAGGCAGGCGCCCCCGCGAAGAGTGCGGAGTTTCGCATCCGCCGAACCCGACCAGTTGCCGGGTCCCCAGCGATTGACGAGCGCGCCGGACACAGGCTTGCCATCGGCACCCGGCTCGACCAGGGCAACACCATTCTGCCGCGCATAGGCAATGCGCGAGAGGAACGCGTTGTCCGCCTCGCGCCACGTCTTCATGCCGAAGCTGCCGTCATCCAGCGTGTACAGCGTGGCGAGACCGGGCTGCAGTTTGCTGAGGACCGCACCAGCCTCCACGAAGCCATAATGCGATCCGAAGTTCTTCTGCGAGAGTTCACCCCACTTGAACGCCCCGTGCTCTCGCTTGAAGCCACCCGAGAAGGTCGCAACGATCCGCCCCGGGCTCGTCGGCCCGACCATCCCTGTCGTCACAAGCGGCTCGGTCGAAGAGACCCCGTCAGGTCCCGGCAGCTTGCCAACCACGGTGGCTGCCGGCACGCGGGCAGACCAGTTCAGCCGCGGATGATCCGTCCCCACGGCGAAACGCATTTCGTAAAGGCCAAGGTCAAATGCCACGAGGTAGGCCAGCGCGGAAGCTTCCACCTCATCAAGCGGATTGAGGTAGGCCTTGTCCTGCGCAACGATCTCTTCGCTCGCCGCTCCGGGACGCATGACGCTGGCAAACGTCCCCGCAACATTCCGGACAGGATACCACTGACCCAGTCGAAGGCTGCGACCCGCCGCCCCTTCCACGGTCAGTCCAAGACTGTCCGGCACGACGGCAAGCGCTTCGGCCGACGGCTTGAGCCGCGCCCGCGGCAAGGGGGCGCCAGTCTCGCCGTTACTCCCTTTGGCGTTCTCGTTCTTGCCCGACTCCTTGTAGGCATCCTGGTACACGGTCTCGCGAACGAAGCCGACAATGTCGTCGCCGTTCCAGACATTGTCCCTGAGAAATTCCGTCATCTGCTCAAGGTCGGTATAGTGTCCCTGAACCCTGTTCCGGAGGAAGATGCGGCCTCCGCAGAGAGGCGCATAGGGCAGCTTTGATGCACGCGCGACCTCGAGCGCCGGCTTCTCGCCGGTCCACAACTCGCACCGCGTGGACTTGCCGCCGGCACCCAGCACCAGCGCTCCACCGTCAAGTTCGCTTAGTTGCAGCGTCTGCGTGCGACGGAACGGGTTTTCAATGTGGTAGTAGGCGCGCGGCCTGTCCCGCCCCCAGTCAAACGCCAGCACGTGCCAGACATTCACGCGCGGATTGACACTGGTCAGCGCAACAAGGCCCTGTCGCCCCGCGCCATTCGTGACCGCCATGGACTGCGACCGGCGGTATTGCTGCAACTCGAGTGCGGTCTTGACCACGACGGCATCGTATTGCGCCCGCTGCGCCGCAAGCACCGGGTCCTCGGCCGGCGCCGCTGGCCCTTCTGAACCAGCCGCGGGAGCCGCAAGCAGATCATAGGTCTCGGGAAGGCGTGCGGCGGTTTCGACCGAGAGCGGCGCACCGAACCCCTGCGCCATCCGCACTTCGGCATCAAGGCGCGCAACATAGCCGAGCGCCGCCACGAGCAGCAGCACGACAAGAATGTCGCCCAGAATGCGGAGCGCCTTGCTTTCCATCCCCCTCGCCACCCCCATGGCGAAGGCAGGACTTTTGCATGTTTTTCTCCCAAGGCAACATGGTTGATAGGGGATGCCGTCACACCCGGATGCATTCCCGAACGAAGTTTCCCCGCAGGAGGGAACCCGGACCACCGGAAGTCGCCGCAGCGGAGAAGAGGGAACGTGACGGGTGAACACTCGACACGCCTTCTCGCGCCTTCCCCGGCATGCAACGCTGCACACGTCGGCTCCGGGGTCCCCGCCATGCTCTCCCTTTTCCTGCGATGCACCGCCGCGCTCATCGGCTTCATCGTGCTCGTCGCCATCATCAACGCGTCATTCTGGAGCACCTATCGCGCCGAACCCGTTCTGCTCGCGCATCGCGGCATGGCACAGACCTATCATCGCGAAAACCTGGAACGTGACACCTGCACGGCCACGCGCATCGACGAGCCCGAGCATCCCTATCTCGAGAACACGATCGCTTCGATGCGGGCAGCCTTCGCCATGGGTGCCGACATCGTCGAGTTCGACATTCATCCGACCACGGACCGACAGTTTGCCGTATTCCATGACTGGACAGTGGACTGCCGGACCGATGGCAAGGGCGTGACGCGCGAGCAGTCCATGACCTACCTGAAGACGCTCGACATCGGTTACGGCTACACCGCCGACGGTGGCCGCACCTTTCCGTTTCGAGGCACGGGCGTCGGGCTGATGCCGACGATGGACGAAGTACTGGCAGAGTTTCCGGACAAGCGCTTTCTCATCAACGTGAAGAGCCGCGACCCGCAGGAAGGCGAGCGCCTGGCCGCCCGCCTGCTCCAGCTTCCCGAAAGCCGGCGTGCGCAACTCAGCGTCTATGGCGGCGAAGAACCCGTGGACGTCGTCCGCAAGCGCATTCCAGGTTTCACGGCGATGTCGAAGCGCTCCATGAAGGACTGCGTGCTCGGCTACATGGCCGTGGGCTGGACAGGTTTCATGCCCTCGTCCTGCCACGACACGATCGTGGTCATACCCTCAAACGTGGCACCATTCCTCTGGGGCTGGCCCAACAGGTTCCTTGAGCGCATGAGTGCGGCAGACACGCAGGCATTCATCACCGGACCGATTGATTCTTCGCTCCGGCAGCCGGACACCAGCGGCATCGACACGCCTGAGCAGGTCCGCGCAGTCCCGCAGGATTTCTCCGGCGGGATCTGGACGGATCGCATCGACCGCGTCGGCGCGCACTTCGGAAGGCCCCGCACGCGCTGACGAACGGCGATAGGCTTCAGCCGTGCATCCTGCACATCATGAAAGCGGGAACAAGTTCGTCGGCGAGATGCTTCTCGTGCTCGCCCAGCGTGGCATAAAGCGCCGCAATCGCGGCATGCACCTTCTTCATCTGGGAAAGGTGCATTTCCATCATGTGCTCGTGGTGGGCCATGCGGTCCGTGAGGGCGCCCGCCTCGTCGTGCGCCTTTCCTTCGCCGTGTTTGCCACCCTTGTGCTTCATGCCGCCATGTGAATCAGGCCTTGCGGATGCAAAGGCGGCAGCAAAGGCATCCCATGCGGCTGACTGGGGTGCCGAGATTTTCAGTTCAGCCTTGAGGAACGCGAGCGTCCCCTCCATGTGGTGACCCGAACCGACGAAATGGCAGATCTGCGCTCCACCATGATGCGCCCCCATTCCGCCACCCATGCCACCGCCTCCCATGCCGCCACCACCCATGTCATGTCCGCCCATGCCGGGCATGCCCTGTGCGGTCGCGCATCCCGAAAGCAGCATGGCTGCCAGCGCTGCATGTAACAGTTTCATGGTCGTTCCTCCTTTTCACCCCGTATGCAGGATTCTGCACGTTATCGAAGCGGGCGACTTGACGAGGATCAAGGAACTCGCCGCGGCAGGGCCACATAATGACTTCAACCTAAGAGGATTGGTCCCCATGCGCAAACTCTCGGACATGGTATTCAATCAGCGCCCCGTCACGATGCGCCCATCGGATACGGTTCAGTCAGCCTGCGAGCGCATGCGCGACACGCGGGTCGGCTCGATCCTGGTCACGGAAGAAAACGGCACGCTCGTGGGAATTTTTACCGGCAGGGATGCCGTTTGCCGCGTGGTGGCAGCAGGCCGGAGCCCCGAACGCACGCGCCTGTCCGACGTCATGACGCCGAGCCCCACGACGCTCACGCCCAACAAGAATGCGCTCGAAGCCCTGCGAACGATGTGGGACGGCGGCTTCCGCCATGTCCCCGTCGTCGAGCACGGCCGCTTGCTCGGCGTGGTGTCGCGCGGCGACTTCAAGGCGGACGAAAGCAACCGCCTCGAGGAAGAACGCGACTTCTGGGAGCACATGCGCTAGTCGCCGCCGGCAACCCGCGGATAGGCATCTTCCGGAATTGCATCCATCGGCACGCCCCTCGGGCGCGCCCGCCGGATCCACTTGAGCAGGACCGGCAGGAAGAACGCGATCACTGCGAGCTTGATGGCGACGATGCCAAAGATGCCGTCGCCGATGGGAAGCGTGACGAGCACCACCGCGAGCGCCGTGAAGGCAACCGCGAGCATGAGGACCTGCAGGCTGTAGCTGAGCCAGCGGGACCCGAGATAGGCCCGCGCCTCGGGAGCCAGTCGATGGATGAGCGCTACGACGTCCCGCACGAACGGCACGAACTGCGCGGAGCGGTCCTCGAAATCGCCGATGCCGGCGAAATGTCCATTGTCGATGTGCCAGGCGTGGCCGGTCCTGAAGCGGATCTCGAACACATGGCGCCAGGTCTTGTAGCTGGTCGGGGCGAACCGGAGCCGCACCTCGCGCACGTCGGCCAGCTTTTGCCGCGCAACGGTGCCGTCGGCGCGCTTGTGGACCAGCACGTCACCCTCGACGAGCCACTCGTCTTCGCCTGCCTCAAAGTAGTTCTCTCGTTTACGATAGGACGTCATATGCAACCGCCAACCCTGTTGCGTGGAAGATTCAACTTTCCATCATTAATCACCATCACCCGATCGGAGTATATCTTGCTGAACCCGCTGACATGTTCGACCTTTCAACGACACGCCTGATCGTTTAAATGGAGCCATGCGAACCACGTCCGCCCTTCTGGGAGTGACCCTGGCCTGCGCCCTGGCTGCGCCGGCCAACGCCCATCCCCATGTGTTCATCGACATGCGTTCGGCGGTCAGCTTCAATGCCGCCGGCCAGGTGGACGCCATCGGCATCTCCTGGACCTTCGACGAGTTCTACACCCAGTTCGCAACGGACGGAATCGACCGGAACGCCAACGGCAAGTTCGACCCCGCGGAACTGCAGGACCTCGCAAACTCGTACGTCAAGAACCTGAAGGAGTACCGCTACTTCACCTTCGTCGAACTCGACGGCAGGCTGATCGACAACGCTGCGCCCACCAATGCGCGCGCGATGATCAAGGACGGCCAGCTGACCTTCGTGTTTCGCCTGCCTCTGGCCAAGCCGATCGACCCAGCGACGGTCAAGGTGAGCTTCACGAGCTTTGACCCCACTTACTACATCGACATTGCGCCCGCGGAGAGCACGCCGGTGTCATTTGCAGGGGCACCCAAGGGATGCACCCACGCCCTGCGCAAGGTCGACACGACCAAGCCGGGCGCCCTCAGCCTCGCCCGCACGATCCGCATGATGGCTCCGACCAACGACGTGCTGAATTCCACCACCGCCTCCATCATCGACATCACGTGTCCAAAGACAAAGTCGTCCTGACCCTGTTCTTCGTCGCGGCTCTCGCCGTGTCGCTGGCGGGAGCTCACGCGCAGCCCCTGCCGATGCCGCCATCCGCGGCCCCGGCCGATGGAGACATGACCTGGTGGGGCGGGCTCGTGGCCTGGCTGCAGCAGGTCCAGGGCGACCTGTGGCGCGGACTCGCCAAGGCCGTGCGCGCCGTGAAGGAGGAAGGCTCGGTCGGCGCCTTCTCCTGGCTTCTGGGCCTCTCGTTCTTCTACGGCGTCGTTCACGCCGCAGGTCCGGGCCATGGCAAGGCCATCATCTCGGCCTACCTGGTCGGCAATGAAAGCGCCGTACGCCGGGGCATTCTTCTCTCCTTCCTCTCGGCCGCGGCCCAGGGTGTCACCGCAATCCTGCTTGTCGGCGTCCTGGCCGCCGTTCTCGGCTTCATCAGCCGCGAAGTCGCCGGCACCGCCACCTGGCTCGAGTTTGCCAGCGCCTTCATGATCATCGGCATCGGCGCCTGGCTTGTCGCCCGCGCCGGTCAGGCTCTCTGGAACAGCCGCTCGGCGGTTCACACCCACGACCATCATCATCACGATCACGATCATCATCACCACCATCATCACGGGCACGACCATCACCACGGGCACGGCCACGATCACCACGGCCACGCGCATGCCATGGTGGCCCCGGACCAGGCCCGCAGCTTTCGCGAGGGACTTGCCATCGTGGCAGCCATCGGCGCGAGGCCCTGCATGGGCGCCGTCTTTGTCCTGCTCTTTTCACTGGCGCAGGGCGTCTTCTTCTTTGGCGTGCTTGCAACCGCTGCCATGTCCCTGGGTACGGCCATCACGGTCGGCGTCCTGGCCGTGCTTGCGTCCGGCGCCCGCGCGACGGCGCTCCGGGTCGCCGGATCCATGGATGGCTGGCTGCTCTTGACCTACCACGCACTCAGCATTGCGGGCGGCACGGTCCTCGTCCTGCTTGGCTTTGCCTTGCTCTGGCAGCCCTCTTCACCGTTTCCGGGCGCAGGCGGCTAGCCTCCCAATCCCGACATTGAACCCGTCGATGTATCCGGGCATGATCGCAGGAACACGCCATCAGGGACACCACACAGGAAACGCCTCCCATGTATCCAAGCTTCAAGGACATCTTCTCGGTTCGCGGCAAGGTCGCGCTCGTCACCGGCGGCTCGCGCGGCATCGGCGAGATGATCGCCGCCGGCCTGCTCGCCAATGGCGCGAAGGTCTACATCTCGGCCCGCAAGGCCGAGGCCTGCGATGCAACGGCGAAGAAACTGTCCGAAGCCTACAAGGGTGAGTGCATCTCGCTGCCGGCCGACCTCTCGCAGGTCGACGGCGTGAAGTCGCTCGCCGACCGCCTCTCCGCGCGCGAGAAACATCTCGACATCCTGATCAACAATGCAGGTGTTGCCTGGGGCGCGCCGCTCGACGACTTCCCCGAAATCGGCTGGGACAAGGTCATGGACACGAACGTCAAGGGCGTCTTCTTCACGACCCAGAAGATGCTGCCGCTCCTGCGCAAGGCCGCCACCGCCGAGAACCCCGCCCGCGTCATCAACATCGGCTCGATCGACGGCATCAAGTCCGCCGTCTTCTCGACCTTCTCCTACGGTGCCTCGAAGGCCGCGGTGCACCACCTCACGCGCTTCCTCGCCGCACACCTGACGAAGGAGCACATCCTCTGCAACAACATCGCGCCCGGCCCCTTCCCCACCTGGATGCTGTCCACTGGCGTTGGCTTCGGCGGCAAGACGGATGACGTGGACTGGGACGTGATCGGAAAGAACAACCCGTCGGGCCGCGTCGGCACGCCGGAAGACATAGCAGGCCTCGCCATTTTCCTGTGCTCGCGCGCAGGACAGTATGTCGTGGGCCAGACGATCGCCTGCGACGGCGGTGTTGTCGGCGTCTCCTGACGCCGGCCGCAAGGGGAACTTCATTGGGGGAGCATGAAAGTGACGGGTACTGACATTTACGCGCCGCGCGGGGAAAACCACCGGCGAACCTGGACCATTGCCGTCCTGGTGATGGTGCTGGTGTTTCTGGTCGTGGGCTCGCTTGCCGCGGTCCTCGCGTGGAACCAGTCGGGGCTTGGCGCGCCGCTCACCTTCGATCCGGAGAAGGACAAGCTGACATCCTCGCCGCTGCGCGAGGCCTTCGGGATCGGCGCAGGATTCGCGCTCGCCCTCGTTCCCCTGTTCCTCTGGATCTGGTTTTTCGAGCGTGGCCGCCTGTCATCGATTGGCCTGCGCGGCAACCCCATCGTGCCGATGCTGGCCGGAATCGTGGGCGGCCTCGCCAGCATCACCATCGTTGTCTGCGTGATCGCCCTGCTGGGCGGGTATCGGATCGAGGGCACCGGCGCCTGGATGACACCGACGCCCGCCGCCCTCTTTCCTTTCGCAGCCTTCGGCGTGGCCTTCCTCCTCCAGGGATCGACCGAGGAGGTGCTCATGCGCGGCTGGCTCATGCAGACCGTCAGCTCGCGTTACGGCGTGACGGCAGGCATCCTGCTGAGCTCCCTTTATTTCAGCATCCTGCACGGCGGCAACATCGAGCCCCGCGTGGAACTCGCCTTCGCCCTCGCCAACATCGTGCTGGTGGGAATCTTCCTCGCCGTATGGTGCGTCAACCAGGGAAGTCTCTGGGCCGCCTGCGGATGGCACGCATCCTGGAACTGGCTGATGTCGACCGGCTTTGGCCTTGAGGTCAGTGGCATCGACCTGAAGACCGGCGCCCTCGCCGTCGACCTCGCACGGGTGGATGCATCACCCTGGTGGATCACCGGCGGCATTTTCGGGCCCGAGGCCAGCGCCGTCACGACCGCATTCCTGCTCGCCGCCTGCATCTGGGCCCTGACCCAGCGCAAGCGCGAGGAATAGCATCGCGATCAGGCCGCCCCTGCATTCCGGCGCCGCTCGTCGAGCTGGCGCCGGATGTCCGCATGGACATCCCGCGTGATCTTGTAGCGCCGGATCATCATGATCGGAATGATGTGCAGCAGCGGCAGGCAGATGCCGACTATGAAGCCCAGGTTGAACACCGTTTCGGCCGGCACGCTGGAAGGCGCCGCCTGCACAGGCAGGTTGATCAGGCTCAGGATCAGGCCGCCAAACAGGATCCCCAGTCCCGATGTCGCCTTGATGCAGAACATGATCGCCGAGTTGAACATCGCCTCCTGCCGGTAACCCGTCTTGAGCTCGTGCTCATCCAGGATGTCGGCGATGAGGGACGCACCGATCACGCCCCGGATCACCTCCATCGTGGCAAAGAACGACCCGTCGATGACGAGGATCACCAGCAGCCACTGGCTGCCGTTCTCCGGCAGCACATCAAGGAAGCGCAGCACGACGACGATCACGCCGGCGAACAGGCTCAGCGAGGCGCTCATCAGCAGGATGTACTTCTTGTCCATCCGCTGCTGCAGCACGGTCACCACCGGAAAGGCCAGCATCGCGCCGATGCCCACCAGCGCAAACCATTTCAGGTCCTGCGACGTGAATTCCCAGAAGAACGTCGCCATGTAGATGGCCATGTTCGCGGTCGTGCCTGTAATCGCCGACGACACGAGCACGATCACGAACAGCAGCCTGAACTGCTCGTTGCGGAGCCCGCGCACGAATTCCGCGAGCGTCTGGCGCATCGACGGCAACCCGACTTTCACCGTATGCTGGCGCAGGTACGGGATCTGGTTCCATGTCAGCGCCGTCGTCGCCAGCGCCCCGGTCGTCATGAGGATGGCACCGATCAGCGCCATGGTCGGGTAGTTCGCCGGATTGAGCTGTCCCGCCGGATGCTCGGGCGTGTTGGACATGACGAAGCCGAACACGATGAAGGGAAACAGCACGCCGATGAGCCAGCCAAGTCCGTAGCGATAGGACATGATCGATGTCCGCTCGTGGTAGTCATCCGACAGCTCGGCGGCGATGGCGGCCCACGGCACGAAGTAGACCGACAGGAACACCCGCGTCAGCACCATGAAACCCGACAGCCAGGCAAAGAGCTCCATGTGGCTCAGGCCTTCCGGCGGCGTGAAGACAAGATAGAAGCAGATGCCCAGCGGCACGGCGCCGGCGAGCATCAGCGGGTGCCGCCGGCCCCAGCGCGTGTGGAGATTGTCCGAAATGGATCCGATCCACGGATCGGAAATGGCATCGATGATGATCGACAGGCTCAGCGCCAGCGATACCAGCAGCGCATCCACGCCCAGGATCTGGCTGTAGTAGAGCAGGACAAAGGTCTGGAACACCCAGTTCTTGATCGTGTCGGGTATGGCACCGACGCCCTGGGCCACCTTGATCCACGTCGAAAGCTTGCCCTCGCGCTCCTGGCGAGAGTAGGACGGCGCGGACATGGATGGACCTCCGGGGGACAGCACAGGCAGTGGAACGCAAGTCGCACGGCGCCGTGGGCACCGGATGCAAGGACGATACCCGACATTCACGCCGCGTCAAATGGCTGACGCGATCCTGCGACTTGCCGCTCCCTAATGGCCCGTCTTTGGCAGTCCTCCCGGAGGCAGGATAAATCTTTTCTCCTGCATCGGCTTCAAGGGGATGTACTTCATCGATGAAGTCTTCTCCCCGAAGCACTTCTTTGCAGCCCCGAGATACTGCCCCAGCACATTCCCGACCTGCGGAAGGGCACACTGGTTCCACAACTCTGTCAGGTTTGAAACGCAGCGTGCCGCACGGCGCCGGTCTTCTCCGGAGGACGGGCAAGCCGTCTGGGACTTTGCCTGCACTTCCGTCAGACCAGTCTGCGTGAGCTTGTCTGCTGAATCCACGACCGCCTTCAGGAAGTCGGCGCACTGGCTTTCGGCCTTCGACACGCGAACCGACGCCGCGAGTACATTCGCCGACAGCACATACCCATCCCGGATCATGGGATGGCAAACCTTCTCGTACAGGCTATCCACGACCTGCATGCACTTCTGGCTCAGCGCGCCACCAGGGCACCCGTAAGCGGCGAGAAACGGTTGCGAGGGCATCAGCTTCTTGAGGCGCACGCCACGCTCGTTCTGCACATAGGCAGGAAGGTTCCAGAGGGCCAGCGTCGCATCCCGTGTGGCCTGGTAAGCCCCCGCAAGGGTAGCATTCGAAGCCATGTCCTGGTTGTAGTTGGCGTTGACCAGGGCCTGGCGCGCTGCAGCATAGACGCCCGAGGCCTGATAGTCCCAGGGCTTGTCCTTGTTCTCCGTGAAGGTACCGAGCTTCCACACATCCTCGATGACCGCCATGGATGAAGTCCATCCGTTCGCACCCGGCTTCACGTTGGAGGCGATCAGGGGATTGTAGCGCGGCAGCCGCCAGACCCACTCCCGGTCCAGCCAGCCAAAGAGTTTCAGCCTGAATACCGTCATCGCGTTCGCCTGCAGCCTGAGTCTTGCAGCATCCGCTGCAACCGAGGTGCTGGCTTGTGAGCGCCACTGATCGCACTTGCCGCGCAACTTGTTCCCGTCGACCACATTATTGAAGTAGGCGTGACACTTCTTGTGCATGTCGGCGAGGCGGATCATGCACACATTCGACCAGGACATCGTGTTTGAGCAGAAACCAACGGCTTCCGCTGCCCAGCCACCTTTCTGGTCTGCCATGGCCCATGCATCCTCGGGCGACGGGCCTGGCTTCGTGCTGCTGGCCATCCATTCGGACAACTCGGGGACATAGACACCGAAGAACGCCTGGTACACCAGCTCATCCGGCGCCTGTTCCTTCTTGCCCTGCCACTTCTGCATGCCCTGTGACAGTGCCGTGTACTTTGAACCGGTCCAGCCGATCGCCGCAGAACCCCAGTCGTTGATGAAACCAAGGCCGGCCTCGTCCAGGATGCCCGCGCAGCTCTTTGACGTGTTCTTGATCACGTTGGACACGGCTGAAACATCGGCGACCGTCAGGCTGCCATCAATGAGGTCGCAACCACAATCCAGCTGTGACGGAATGGTTCCGAACGGCGGCGGTGCAGCCTTCATCGTGTCCCAGATCCAGGACGCCGACTGCTCAGACTGTGCAAGAGACAGCAGCTTGTCCTTGACGGTGCTGCTGGGAAGAATCGAGGCGATGCCCATCGCGAACGGCTTCGCGGCCTGCGCCTGGATGCGCGACTTGCACTGCCCGTTTGGCAGCATGTCGGGCTTTGAAGCCTTCAAACCGCCCAGCACCGACGTCACCAGAGCAAGCACCTGCGGTTGACCACCGGTCTGCGCTGTGCACACACCGATGCTCGCCGACATGTTGGCGACCGCCTCCCCCTTCTCCTTCATGTCCTTCGCCATCGTGTAGGCGGACTGCGGTAGCGACTTTGCGCAGGTCCACGCCTCCTTGAAGACGCCCTTGACGTCGGCATGGGCCGGAAAGACGGCCCCAAGCGAAAGGGACAGGCTAAGGAGAAGGCGGAGCGAGGTTCTCATGCGGGCGTTCCGTAAGGTGATGCGTGGCAGGCTAGCGGCCGGAACGGCATCCGCCAAGCGCCACGGTCCGTTCATCCATCACGTTGTGAGGTGTTCATCGGCCCTCGTTGTGGAGACACCTCAACCCGCACAAACGCGGGCACCGCCACCGCACATGCAGCAATCCTTGAGAACACCTGACCAGTGTGAAGACACCCTCGGTCACTCCTCAAGAGCAAGCTTTAGCTAATCCTGCGTGAGCGCCTTGCCGAGTTCGCCGCGGAAGAGGTCGACGACCCGCGGGAGGCGCCGGGACTTGAGCGCGATGATCCTGACATGTGTGGGTCGCAGGTGGGGATCCCGGATCGTCGCAATGTCGAGACCATCCACATCCTTTCCGCGCAGGGCCCGGGCCGGCAGGACAACTCCCCCTCCACCGCTGGCCGCAAAGTCCCTCAGGACTTCGAACGAGTTGCTGGACAGCACGGGCTCAAGCGCGGACGCACCTGCCTCAAGCACCGCCTGGTCCAGTAGCGTACGGATGGCAAAGTCCTTGCCCGGCAATCCCAGGGGGGCAATGGACAGGCCGCGCACATCTACGCTGTCGCCCGTTGGCGCAGCCTTCGGAAAACTGTCCCTCCGGATGCAATAGACAAGCGGCTCCGCAGTCACGGCCATCGCAGAGAAGTCAGGATCAATGATAGCGCCGAACCCGATGCCCAGGTCGGCATCGGCGCGACGGACGGCTTCGTCAACGCGCGGCGCCGCCATCATGGCGCATTCGAAGCGTACGTCCGGAAAGCGTTGCCGGAAGCGCGTGATGGCGAGGGATGGGCCGGCTGCCGACATGCCCTCCACGAGGGCCACCCGGATGGTTGCCTTGTGCCCGCCGCGTCGCTCGTCCAGCTCCATGCGCAGGCTTGAATAGTCACTCAGCACCACCCGCGCAAAGGCAGCAACGCGCTCTCCCGCATGTGTGACGCTGACACCCTGGGCGGAACGCTCGATGAGACTGGCCCCGAACTGCTGCTCCAGCGTCTTGATGTGGCGGCTGACGGACGAGGGCGCCAGTCCCAGCTTCTCGCCTGCCTTGCGGATTGAAAGCAGTCGAGTGGTCTCGTGAAACGCGCGCAGGGCCTCGATCTGCATGGAAAACTCCTGGCTTTTGCAAGGTGTTGCATATTTTGCAACACCTTGATGCAACCCGGCAATAGCCACGCACCAAGGCCTCATTTAGAGGATTTCGCCAGGTTCAGGAAAGTTGGTCCATGCGTTCGCTCTTGCTCCTTGTTTCGGTGCTGATGATGCAGGTGGTGTGCAGCGCCCACGCATCCGGGTTTCGCCTGCCCCCCGAGGCATTTGATGACGAAGACAGGCTGGCGCAGTCCATGCAGCAACTGGCCCGGCAACTGCTCGGCGACGAGAAAGTGGAACCCAGGAATGAAACTGGCCTCGACGACCAGTTTCGGATCCGGCTTGTCGCCGGAGATCACAAGGAAGCCCTGCACTCACTGACGGCCCTGCGAAGGATGCGTGAGCGGTTCGGGGTTGCGGCCGTGGTACCCTTCGAGATCGCAGGCAGGGCCGCCATGAGTGGTTCGTCAGCGGATTCACTGGCATCAGCCTTTCGCAGTGTGTTCGGAACACTCGACGACAGGACAGCCGCCCTCGCCATACGGGCCCTGCGGTCGGACATGCGGCAACTGCGCAGGACGCTCCAGTTCGAACTCGATGATGTCAGGCAAACGCCGACCCTGAACCGGGAGCAGGCAACACGCCTGGTGCGTGGCTATGCGGCCGTCATCACTTTCCGGCGATTGGCAGAACTGCCGGTCGCGCTGGTCAGCGAAGACGACCAGCGCCGCTATCAGATCGACACCGACATTCAGGTCGGCATGGCCGACGGATCGATCATCTGTGCATTCACGGTCAGGCCGCGGAGCGCCAGGACACCTCTCGCCACACTGCTTGAATTCACGATCTACACCGACTTTCCCAACAACATGGTGGGAGCACGACTGTCGGCATCAAACGGCTACGCAGGTGTCGTTGGCTACACGCGCGGCAAGGCCTGCAGCCCGCAGGCGCCCATCCCCTACGAGCACGATGGTGCGGACGCAGCGGCGCTGATCGACTGGCTGGCTCGACAGCCCTGGAGCGACGGACGCGTGGGCATGTTCGGTGGAAGCTACAGCGGGTTCACGGCATGGGCCGCAGCAAGGCATCGGCCGAAGGCGCTGAAGGCGATCATGGTCGGCGCTCCCGCCACGCCAGCCATTGATGTTCCCATGGAAGGAAACATCTTCTGGAATTTCGTGTATCCGTGGCCCTTCTACACAACGAACAACAAGACCCTCGACAACCAGACCTACTATGACTCCGAACGGTGGAACCGGCTGGCTCGCACGTTCTACCGGGACGGATCAGCCTATCGCGACCTGGACAGGATTGACGGCACGCCAAACCCGATCTTCCGGAAGTGGCTCTCGCATCCGGCCCATGACAGCTACTGGCAGGACATGATCCCCCATGGAGACGCGTTCTCCGGCATCGACATCAAGGTCCTGCAGACAGCCGGATACTTCTTCGGCGGACCGGGAGGTGCGCCATACCTCTTCGACCAGCACCTGAAACACAGGCCGGATGCCGGGCACTACCTCGTGATCGGCCCGTACGATCACACCCAGGCCCAGCGCGGAACAATCAGTGCTTTGGGAGAGAGGTCTGAATGGTTTGCCGGCTACGAACTCGACCCTGTGGCGCAAGTTGACTTCATCGATTTGCGCTATCGCTGGTTCGACCACATCTTCCGTGGCGCCGGCCGGCCCAGCATCCTTGGGGATCGCGTCAACTACCAGATGATGGGCGCCAATGAATGGCGACATGCGAACTCGCTCGGGAAAATGGCCTCCATGCGCAAGAGGTACTATCTTGCTGCATCACGACAGGACGATTTCCACGCGCTGCGGAATGATGCGGGGACACCGGAAAGAACAATACGCCTTGAGGTGGACCTCAGGGACCGCAGCGACATCGACCAGCCAGCCCCCGGTGGCATTGAAAGCAATGCGATCGACCGACGAAACGCAGTTACGTTTGTATCGCAACCCTTCGAGACGGCAATGGACGCCGCCGGCCTGTTCTCGGCGCATCTCGACTTCATCACCAACAAGAAGGACTTTGACCTTCAGGTCACGCTGTACGAGCTCACGCCGCAAGGCAACTACGTGCTGCTGTCACCCCTGATGGCACGCATGAGCTACGCGCGCGACCCGACAAAGCGGCAGTTGATTGAGCCCGGACAGCGAACACAGGTCGAAGTCAGGTCAATTCGCCCCATGGGCCGTAGGCTGCAGAAAGGAAGCCGGCTGGTTGTCGTGCTGGGCCTGATCAAAAATGCCGGCCAGCAGGTCAACTACGGCTCCGGCAAGGACGTCAGCGACGAAACCATCGCCGACGCCGGAGACCCCGTTCGCGTGGACTGGCTCACGAGCAGCTTCGTCGAAATCCCGCTGAAGCCTTAGCAGGGCGCCGGGCCCCCCTCCATCTGCTCACCCCTGACGGGGCGCACAGCCAAGCTTCGACCTGCTGCGGACGATGGGGGACACCATTACCCCCCCTGGCTCTCTCTTTGTTTCAGCCGATATCGGCGATGTTCAGCGCTGTAGATCGCTAACGTAGGACTCAGTCCAGAACGCCCACCGGCTCGGACATGACCGGGATCCATGGTGCCTGAACCCGGTTATGGCTTTATTTTTCGCCCGCCACTTGCAGGCTTCGCATGTGCGATACCGATTTCAGGCATTTGCGCCGGCTGCCGGAAAAGCGCATGCTTATGGGCAGCTTGCTTGATGGGAGGCGCGCCAATGGCGGTCACCGCAACGGGCACGAACAGTGCCGGATCAAAGTCCAGGTTCATTGCCCAATGGATGGTGGTGCTGATCGCCATGGCAATCTCATACGTCGCCATCTCGCGCCTCATTGCAGCAGGCCCGAACATCCCGGCGCACGCTCGCGATGCGAGTGCCGACGAAGTGGCGACACACTGCAACCAGTTCATTGCGCTCGCACAGGCGAAATATGCAGACGACTGGAAGGTCCATCTCGATCCCGGGGACACTGTGTGCGCGCTCCAGATCCAGGCCGAATGGGTGCGGCAAACCGCCGGGCGCAAGCCAAGGGTGCCGGAAGCCTCAAGACCAACCTTTGTCGAAGACAGCACCGTAGCCGAGCCTGTCAGCGAAGAACCCATCGATGGAAACGCAGCGCGCGCGAGAAATCCTGAAACCTAATGCCTGAACATGATGTCACTCGCGCACTCAAAATATGGCGCCGCGTGGAAGGGCAGACTGAAGCCGGAAGACATCGCTGGTTGCGAGGACGCGGTAACCCGGGCCCCTGACTGATCGACGCCTGGCGGGTGGTAGATCTTGTATGGCGGTGGAGTGGGTGTCTGACCCCAATTCTTCAGTGTCTGAGCCAGAGTCTTTTGCTATGTTGAAGTCGCAATGAAGTACGAACGAGTGCACGATATTTGGCACTACTATGGCGG
>CAZYFM010000046.1:0-338 GCA_964646885.1 uncultured Flavobacteriaceae bacterium | reverse complement strand
CCGATCTGGACGGCACGCCGCACTACTTTGTTTCGCAGTTCGACATGGTCGCTAACGACTATTCCGACTACTTCAAGCTGTACCCTGTTGAGCAAGACTTCATGGAGCGTGCTGTGCGTATGTCCGCCATCTACAGAGCGTGGGAGCGGAAGTACCATGAAGGGCATGTGGAACTTGCGTCTCATCCGGGCGTCGGCGGAGTTGACCCTGAGTACGACGAATTGAAATCCTGGCTTGACGCCCAAATCGTCCAGCTTCAGGCGACGGCTGGGCTCTTCACCGCAGATTTTCGCACGCTGCCGAATCAAGATGCTCTGCCGACGGGAGTGCTCCGAGAG
>CAZYFM010000045.1:12772-23476 GCA_964646885.1 uncultured Flavobacteriaceae bacterium | reverse complement strand
AATGCGCGCGTCATCTGCATGCGCCGCCACCCGCTCGACACGCTGATCGGAAACTTCAAGCAGATCCTGCCGATCGAGGACCCCTACTACGACTACGTCTTCGACATCCGGACGACCGCGCGGAAGATCGTTCAGTTCGACAGGACCATCAAGACATGGGCGAACGTCCTGCCGCCTGACCGCTTCCTCGAACTTTCATACGAAGCGCTCGTTGACAACCAGGAGGCCGAGACCCGCCGGCTCCTCGCGTTCTGCAACCTTGCGTGGGATGACCGCTGCCTGAACTTCCATGAAAACGCGTCGGGCGTTGGCACACCGAGTGCCCGGCAGGTCCGCAGCGCGATTTTCCGGACCGCCGTCGGACGCTGGGAGCGCTATGGCGACGTCTTGAATCCTGCCAAAGCCATCTTCGCCGAGGCCGGGCTCATCTGACGCGCACGGTACAACCTTTGCGGGTGTGCCTCTCCTCACGGATCCGGAAGCCATTTGGCTGTCATTGAGCCTGCGCCCCAAGCCCATGAGTTTGCTAGCGTTTTCTGCGAGTTCCTTGGTTAACCCCTTCGCGCCCTGTGTCGAGGCAGCAACATAGGGTTGCGAAATCCTACGATGCGCTCCGATTTCCTTTTCATGTCACCCACTCCTTTCGGTAGTGTCCTGACGGAGCCCGAATTGACCGCGTTCAGTCTTGGGCTGACGTCCGTTTTTTTGGGGCGCTTTTGTTAGAAAAAAGCGAAGTATCTAGAGAGGGTGCGATGGGGTTTAAGAAGATTTTGATCGGAGCCGCTTCGGTGATGGCTCTGACGACTGGCCTGGCAACTGCAGGCTATGAGCGTGATGGCTGGTATCTCGGCCTCGAAGGTGGCTGGGGTCGCGTGAGCGAGACCGACATCGCGAACGAGCCGCTCGAGTTCGCCGATGGCATGGCTGTGCTCGGCACGGTTGGCTATGCGTTCAAGGACAGCAAGTGGCGCATCGAAGGCGAAGTTGGCTATCGTCACAACGACGTCGATACGCTTGACGGCGCGACGTTCAACGAAGGCGACCTCGAAGAGTGGTCCGGCATGCTGAATGCCATCTACGACTTCAACCTGAACTCCGAGCGTTGGGGTCTGGGTCTCGGCGCCGGTATCGGTATCGACAACGCCCGCTACGCTTCGCCGATCGACGGCAGCGACAGCAACGACAAGGTGTTCGCGTTCCAGGGCATCGCCGGGCTGACGTACCGCGTCAACCAGCACTGGGATATCATGCTGAACTACCGCTACTTCAATGCGGCGCAGGCTGAGTTGTTCTACTCTGCCGGCGATGGTTCTTATGAAGTCGATCTCGAGAAGCACTCGGTCACGATCGGTTTCCGCTATGGCTACGACGAGCCGCCGGCACCGCCCGTGCAGCCGCCGGTCGTGGTTGAGCCGCCGAAGCCGAAGCAGTTCATCGTGTTCTTCGGCTACAACAAGTGCAACATCACGGCTGAAGCCGATGCAGTGCTGAGCGAAGCCGCTTCGGCCGCGAAGTCGGGTGGAAGCGCCTCGGTCCGCATCGTCGGTCACACCGACACGTCGGGTTCGAACGCCTACAACCAGAAGCTCTCCGAGTGCCGCGCCAACGCTGCCAAGACCAACCTGGTCGGCAAGGGCGTGTCGGAAGGCTCGATCTCCACGTCCGGCAAGGGCGAAACGGAGCTCATGGTCCAGACGGGCGACGGCGTGAAGGAACCGCAGAATCGCCGTGCGACGATCGACCTGAACTAAGGTCCAGATCGACTGAATTGACGGACAGGGCGGCTCGAAAGAGCCGCCCTTTTCTTTTTGATTTCAAGGATTTGCGCCATTCCGGTGTGGTGCCCGAGACACGCGTTACCCGGACCTTACCGGCCCCGATCCGTTTTAACCTTTTGTTAACCATCTTCCGCCATCGCTCGGGGAACCACGCGACGGAGGGAAGACCATGCGTTTGAAAGAAACCCTGCTCGGAACCATGGCTGCGATCGCCATGGCGGGCGCGGCCCAGGCTGACTACACGTCGCCCACGGGCTGGTACATGAGCCTTGGGGCCGGTGCGAACTGGCTGCCGGACAACGACATCAACGAGTTCAGCATCAGCGGCTCGTTTTCCACGGCCAATGATTTCAGCTGGGAAGACGGCTACATCGTCTCGGGCGCCGTCGGATATGACTTTGGCCGCAACTGGCGGGTCGAGTTCGAATTGGCATACCGCGACAACAACGTGGACTCGTTCGACTGGGTGAGCGGGTTCGACTCGGGCGTCTCCACGGCGTCGGGAGCCGACCTCTGGCAATTGTCGCAGATGGTCAACGTTCTCTATGACTTTGACCTGGGCGGCAATTTCTCGGCGGCTGTCGGTGCCGGTGTCGGCGGCAACCTGATCGTCTTCAACCCGGGGTGCTCGGGCAATTTCGAGGCGGAAAACTGCAACCAGGAAACCGACGACTATGTCGTGGCCGGACAGCTGATTGCCCAGGCCGCCTACCAGTTCGCCGACCGCTGGCATGCCGTGCTGGATTACCGCTACATGCTTTCGGATGATGCCGAAGTCGTGAACCTCAGCGACGGTGAGCGCTGGGAGATTGAAAGCTCCAACCATTCCGTCCTGCTGGGCCTGCGCTTTGACCTGCAGCGTGATGGTGCGGCTCCGGAGCGTCCGCGCCAGACCGGCGAAGCGCCGAAGCAGTTCATCGTGTTCTTCGGCTTCAACAAGTCGAACCTCACGACCGAGGCCTCGCGTGTCGTCAGCGAAGCGGCCGCAGCCGCCAAGCAGTATGGCTCGGCGTCGATCACCGTCGTCGGCCATACCGACACGGTGGGCTCGAACGACTACAACCTGCGCCTCTCGATGGCGCGGTCGCAGTCGGTCAAGGAAGGCCTGATCGCCAACGGCATCGCCGCGAGCATGATCTCGACGGGCGGTCGCGGCGAAGCCGAGCTGATGGTGCAGACGGGCGACTCGGTGAAGGAACCGCAGAACCGCCGCGCCACGATCGACCTCAACTGATCCGGCCTGCGAACGGACAAAGCTGCAAGGGGCTGCATTGCTGCAGCCCCTTTTTTCTTGCCCTGACCGGCGCACGGGATTGCTGCGGGGACACACTGCGCCCCCCAACATCGGATTTCGTAACCCGTCGTTAAGCAATCTCCTTCATCGATGGGTAACCACGTGAAGGAGGGGTATGCATGAAACTCAGATCTTTGCTGCTGGGCACTATCGCGGCTGTTGCCGTGACCAGCACCGCCTATGCCGACTACGCCACGCCAACAGGCTGGTACATGAGCCTGGGCGCCGGTGCGAACTGGATCGAAGACGGCGACGTCGATGTCTATGACGACGGTTCGCTGACCAGCAGCCAGGAGCTCTCCTATGAGCGCGGCTACATCATTGCCGGCACCGTCGGCCACGACTTCGGTCGCTGGCGCGCTGAATTCGAAGTCGCCTATCGCGACAATGACTGCGAACGGGATGCCTGCCCGCAGAGCAGCAGCCACACGGACGCCGAAGTCTGGGAACTCTCCCAGATGGTCAACGTGCTCTATGACGTGCCGCTGGGCGGACCCTGGAATGCCTCGGTCGGCGCCGGTATCGGTGGCAACCTTGTCGTCTGGAAGGAAGACGGCATCAACGACATCGATGACTACGTCCTTGCCGGACAGCTGATCGCGCAGGCGGGCTATCGCCTGTCGGACCGCTGGGAACTCTACCTCGACTACCACTACATGATCATGGACGACCCGGACATGCCGCTCCTGGATTTCCCGGGACAAAGCTACAGCGTCGAGAAGACCGACCACTCGCTGATGCTGGCACTGCGTTTCGACCTGCAGCGTGACGGGGCTGCCCCGCCGCCGCCGGTTGACGTGCCGAAGGGTTCGCCCAAGCAGTTCATCGTGTTCTTCGGGTTCAACAAGTCGAACCTGACGGCCGAAGCACACCGCGTCGTGACCGAAGCGGCTGCCGCCGCCAAGGAATACGGATCGGCATCCATCTCGGTTGTCGGCCACACGGACACGGTGGGCTCGAACGAGTACAACATGCGCCTCTCGATGCGCCGCTCGCAGGCGGTCAAGGATGCACTGATCGCCCTCGGCATCGCTGCATCAGCCATCTCGACAGGCGGCCGCGGCGAGGCCGAGCTCATGGTCCAAACCGGGGACAGTGTGAAGGAGCCGCAGAACAGGCGCGCCACGATCGACCTGCAGTAAGGTCTTCACAATCACGACACGGAGGCGGCCCATGCGGGCCGCCTCTTTTTTTGTGCCGCGCGTGCCGTCGTGCCGGTGCTGCGTTTACTCGCCCTTAAGCCTAACAGAGTGACAACAGACACGAACATGCAGAACTGCGGGCGAATGCCTGCGCGACGACCAGAGGGGTTTTCTTTGCGATGAACACGAAGGTGACTTTGCTTGCAGGTACAGCCCTGCTGGCGCTTGCCCTGCCCGCTGATGCGCATCAGCTGCGCGGGACATATGCCTCGCTCGAGGCCGGTGCAAACTGGATCGGAGACGAGCGCTTCTTCCAGGACTCGATCTTCACCACCAGCACGTTCATCTATGACGAATACCGTGGCGATTTCGATCGCGGCTGGGCGCTGCTCGGCAGCATCGGCTATGCGTTCGAGAACCGCATTCGGGTCGAACTCGAGCTTGGCTACCGGAACAATGACTTCAAGCAGCTCTATGGCTCGAGCAGCTCGGAACTGGAGTCGGGCGGCGGGCTCAGCGAGTTCAGCATCATGGCCAACCTGCTCTACGACATTCCGCTGGGCAAGCGCTGGTCGGTGTCCATTGGCGGCGGCGCCGGCATGGACCGCGCCAACCTCGAGGTGGATTACGTCGACTTCGACGATTCCGAATGGCGCTTTGCCTACCAGGGCATCGCCGGCGTCAACTACGCGATCGGCGAGCGGACCCAGCTCTTCCTGAACTACCGCTACCTGCACGTCGACGCGCCGGAGTACACGTGGTTCGAGCCCGGTTCACCCGCGATCACGCACAGGACAATCTTCCTGTCCGACATCGACAAGCAGACGCTGACCCTGGGCGTGCGCATGGCCTTCAACGGGCCGGATGCACCTCCGCCTCCGCCCCCCGTCACGCCTCCTCCTCCGCCGCCTCCCCCGCCGATGCCGGACCAGTTCGTCGTGTTCTTCGGCTTCAACAAGTCGAACATCAGCGCCGAGGCCATGCAGGTCATCACGGACGCGGCCAACACCGCCAAGGAAAAGGGCGCGGCATCCATCGTCATCATCGGCCATACCGACAGCTCGGGCTCGGACGCGTACAACGAGGCGCTGTCGCTGCGTCGCGCAACGGCGGTCAAGTCTGCCCTTGTCAATCTTGGCATCCCCGAGGAGAAAATCTCGCCCACCGGCAAGGGTGAAACCGAACTGCTCGTGCAGACAGGCGATGGCGTGAAGGAGCCGCAGAACAGGCGCGCCACGATCGATCTCAAGTAATCGGATCGCGAATAGGAACGCATTCTTCGATTCGCATGATTCGTGAGCGAATCAGCGGGATTCGGAACAACCAAAAGTCGAGGGCGGGTTTGCACCCGCCCTTTTTGTTTACGATTTATTAGGAATTTCGGCGATTTCCACACGTCCGAATCCTTGTGTTTGACTTCAACGCGCATCGCATGCACCCACGACATGGACTGGGTCGGCATTACCTCGCGGTTTTGCGGCAACAGAAAAAACAACAGATAGGGGTGTCCGTATGTCGTTGAGAAAGATCCTGCTCGGCTTTGCTGCCGCAGCAGCCATGAGCGGGGTGGCCGGTGCTGCCAACTTCAATGGCTGGTACCTGAGCCTTGAGGCCGGGGCCAACTGGGTGGATGACTGGAGCAGCATTGCGACCCGGGCGAATGTCGCGCCGGTCGATGCCGAAGCCACGTTCAGCACCGGCTGGGCGGCTTTTGGCAGCGTGGGTTATGCATTTGCCGGAAACTGGCGCGCCGAACTCGAACTCGGCTATCGCGCCAATGAACTGGATGGAACGACGCCGGCAGGCTTGCTCTGGGACGAAGGCGACCTGTGGGAAGCCTCTGCCATGGCCAACGTGATCTACGACATCCGCCTGGGCGACAAGCTGGGCCTTTCGCTGGGCGTGGGTGCCGGTGCCGACTATGCCGAGCTGACCGACCAGCGCGCGCTCGCCGAACTCTCGGACGAAGACTGGAACTTTGCCTACCAGGGCATCGCCGGTCTCAATTATGCCCTTGGCTCGCGCACGACGGCCTTCGTGAACTACCGCTACCTGCGCGTCAGCAACCCTGACTTCGACATGCGGGACCAGCTTGGAACGGGCTATGAGTTCGATGGCGATGACTTTGCCAAACACACTGTCACGGCCGGCCTGCGCTACGCGCTGAACGCGCCGCAGTCGACGGTCATGGACACGCCGACCTCGCCGCAGCCGCCAATCTCCGAACCGTCAGGCCCGTCCCGGCAGTTCATCGTGTTCTTCGGATTCAACAAGTACAACCTGACCTCGGCGGCCCTTCGGGTCATTGCCGAAGCCGTATCAGCGGCCAAGGAGACCGGCTCCGCGACCGTTCTGATCACGGGACACACGGACACGGTTGGCTCTCCCGACTTCAACCAGCGCCTTTCGATGCGCCGCTCCAACGCGGTGAAGGCAGAGATGGTGCGGCAGGGTGTTTCGGCAGCTGCGATCTCTACAACCGGCAAGGGTGAGACCGAGCTGCTCGTTCAAACAAACGACAACGTCAAAGAGCCGCAGAACCGGCGCGCGACGATCGACGTTCAGTAAGTAACCATCTGAATCATCACGTGATTTGAAGAATGGGCGGTCCCGCGGGGCCGCCCATTGCTTTATGGGCACACTGCGTCTCTGATTTTAGGGTTACAAGTGCCTTTCAATTGACGAAATGCGCGGATTCAAGCCTGATTCGGCCCGATGGGTCCGGTCCGAGAAGCGCATGCGAAACGAGCGCGCTCCGGCACCGGCGAGGGGTGTTTCATGCTCAAGAATTTCCTGCTGGCGTCGGCCATGGCGCTGTCGGTTTATACGCTTTCCACGTCTGCCGAAGCCGGACACCGGCCGCAGGGGTGGTACATCGGCATCGAGGCCGGTGGTACCTGGATGAACGACACGGACATCGACGCGTCCGTGAAGCCGGCCAAGGACATCGAGGTCGACTTCGATGATGGCCTCGCGATCCTCGGCGAGATTGGCTATCGCTGGGACAACAACTGGCGGCTGGAACTGGAGCTCGGCTCCCGCCACAACGACGTGGACTGCTTCAGCGTGAACGGCGCGCCCTGCATCAAGACGGCGCTGTCCGACATCTCGCAGTTCAGCCAGATGGTCAACCTCATCCATGACATCGACATTTCAGAGCGGACGGCCCTGTCCGTGGGGATCGGTCTCGGCGGCAACTTCGTCGACGCCGATGGCGTCGGGCTGACCCAGGACGATGACTACGTGTTCGCGGCGCAGGCCATTTTCCAGCTGAGCCATGAACTGACCGATGGAATCGACCTCGTGCTGTCCTACCGGTTCATGACGAGCGACGATCCGGAGTTCCGCCACTTCACCTACAAGACCATGGAGATGGAGACCGAAACTCATACCGTTTCGGTGGGACTGCGTTTCGATCTTGAGGCTGACGCCATGGCGCCGCAGCCTGTGGTGGCCTCGGATCCGCCGCCTGCGGCCCCGCTGCCGGCGCCCAAGCAGTTCATCGTGTTCTTCGGGTTCAACAAGTCGAGCCTGAGCAAGGAAGCCCGTGACATCGTTCATGAGGCGGCGGCGGCGGCCATGCAGCAGGGATACGTGACGATCCTGGTCACCGGCCACACCGATACGGTCGGGTCCAGCAAGTACAATGAAGCCCTCTCGGTGCGTCGTGCCGACAATGTGCGCAAGGCGCTGGTCGCCGAGGGCATCCCGGCCGCCGGCATCAAGACCTCGGGCAAGGGCGAAACCATGCTGATGGTGCAGACGGGCGACCGCGAAATGGAGCCCCGCAACCGGCGCGCGGAGATCAACCTGAACTGATCCGGGGGAGCCGGGCCCTGGTGGCTTTCCTGAAAACGACAAGGGGCGCCAACGGCGCCCCTTTTTTCGTGCTGATGCGGCTGCGTTACTGAGCAGCAGGATCTGCCTGTGCGGTAGCTGCCTCGGGCTTGGGCTGAGGTGCAGCGACAGCCGCGGTCGCCGGCGCTTCGGGCTTGATGCGCGGGAGCGGTACCAGCTTGCCGCCGCTGGACGCCGTCACGAGGGAAGGCATGCCGCAGGCGTTCTGGCCGTGACGGTTGGCCGACGGTTCGGAGGCGACGAAGTCCACGAGCTGGATCTTCTCGGGCCCGAGAAGCTTGTCGTAGAGGCTTGTCGTGTAGTTGCAGAACTCCGTGATGTTCGCGAGGCTGCGCTGGGAAACCTCGTTTGCCGTCCGGGACTTGTAGTCCTCGAGCCGCGATTCACGTGAGAAGTAACCCATCAGGGTCCTGTGCGCGGACATCAGGTCCGGCCGGTATGCCGTGACGAAGTCATTGTAGCGCGGCGTCAGCTTGCAGGACAGCGCACCCACGACGAGTTCGGTCTGCAGCATGCGCATCTGGAACGCCGTGAGCACCTTGCCCTTGATGCAGGCCGGCTCGGCCGCCTTCTTCTTGGCCGCCATGGCTGGACCCGCGACCATTGTGGACGCTGCAATCAACAGCGCTGCGTGTGAAAATTTCATGGATACTCCCTTACCCCGACTCAGTTAACACATCCTAGACCCTTCACAACAGGTCCGGGAAGATAGACGCGGGGGCATTTTTTGGCAGTTTTGCAGCCACAAGTTGGGCCACCACGCACACTCCCGGTCCGGTTCGCTCATTTATCCGATCGATGGTCGTTGCAGGTCGCTTTCATCCGTGGCGGGGCTTCTTGGCCGGAAGCCCCTGCCCTATAGTTCGGCCGACGGGAGGGACATGATGAAACTCAAGACATTTGCCCTGGCAATCGCCCTGGCGTGCTCGGCCATGGGCCCGACTCGCGCGGCCGACTGGCGTGACGTCGATCCGGAAAACCTCGTCGTCATGGATACGGCCCATGGGCGTGTGCTGCTTGAGCTGGCCCAGCCCTTTGCACCCCGACACACCGAGCGCTTCAGGTCGCTCGTGCGGGCGAAGTTCTATGACGGAAAATCCTTCTACCGGGTCATCGACGGCTTCGTGGCCCAGGGCGGCATTGGCGAGGGCGATGACAAGAAGCTGCCCGACTGGCCCGCGCTGAAGGCAGAGTTCGACAGGAACATCGGCATCGACGTGGACTTCGTTGCGCTGGGCTCGCCCGACCTGTTCGCCGACAAGGTTGGACATGTCGACGGCTTCCCGGTGGGCCAGAGCCGCAAGGACAAACGCATGTGGCTGCTGCACTGCCCCGGCGCGCTTGCCATGGCGCGGGACAATGACCCCGACACCGGTGGAACCGAGTTTTACATTCCGATCGGCCACGCCCCTCGACGCCTGGACAGGAACCTGACCGTATTCGGTCGAGTGCTGGATGGCATGCAGCACCTGCAGAAGCTCAATCGCGGCGATCCGAAGGTTGAAAGCGGCGTCATCCAGGACCCGGCGAAGCGCGATGCGATCATCCGTGTGCAGATGGCTGCCGACATGCCCGAAGCGGACAGGCCCCGCGTACAGGTCATGGACCCGGCATCCAAGGCATTTTCGGAGTTCAAGGCCCAGCGACGGAATCCGGCTCCCGAGTTCTACAAGAAGGTGTCGCCGAACCTCGACATCTGCGCGTTCAATGCGCCAATGCGCATGGGCAAGGAAATCACGGCGGATTAGAAGCGAATACGCTGGCTGATCCCGCGCCGGATACAACAAAAGGCCACCCTGGACGGGTGGCCTTCGAGTTCTGGATGAGGCGGTTCGCCGGTACCGGCTACTTTGGCGGCATTTCCTTGAGCTTGCGCTTCTTTGCCTTGCGCTGCTGCCTCACGGGGTCAGGAACCGGCGCCATGGAAGTCTTCCATTCCTGCACAGGCGGAGCTTCAGCTGCGACTTCCGGTGTTGCAGGGGAGGCTGGTGCCGGAATGACAACCGGAGCCGGCGCCACGTAAGCGCTTCGCTCTTCAGTGCTTCCCGGGCAGGGTGTCCCCGCAGCCAGCATTGCAGCACGCACATCATCGTCCACACATACCAGGGCTACCGCCGCACGCTGGTATCCCAACGCCTGGAGCTGCCTTGAGTTCTTGAGACGCTGACAGTTCGAGTCCGTCCAGGTCGTGCCGATGGAGAGGCCGAACGTAAAGCCCTGCCCGCCGATCGAACTTGATCCCATGCACGTGTCCTCACCCACAGCGAGAGGCGCTGCATAGGCCGTGTTCACAGGCTGCCTGGGGCCCGTGGCATCGCGTCCGTCACGGCCATCACGGCCATCGCGTCCATCGTCACCATTGTTTCCGTTCTGGCCATTGGCTCCGTTCGCACCATTGGCGCCGTTCTGGCCGTTGGCGCCATTGTGCCCATTGGCCCCATTGGAGCCATTCTGACCGTTTGTGCCGTTGTTGCCGTTGTGGCCATTGGCGCCGTTTGAGCCGTTCGAACCGTTCTGGCCATTGTTGCCATTGGCACCGTTCGAGCCGTTGTTGCCATTGGCGCCGTTCGAACCGTTCGAACCGTTCTGGCCATTGTTGCCATTGGCACCGTTCGAGCCGTTGTTGCCATTG
>CAZYFM010000045.1:0-12672 GCA_964646885.1 uncultured Flavobacteriaceae bacterium | reverse complement strand
TGTTGCCGCTGCCTTCGCCGCCGTCATTGCCACTGCAGTTGCCGACGCAGTTGTCGTCGCCGCTGTTGTTTATCGCACTGGCAGATGCCGCCGTCGTCAGTGCCGACGTGGCGAGGAGTGCGGCCACCAGGCCAATCATTCGAAAATTCATCTCGTGTCCCCGTTTTGAACAACTCGGGGACCCTCGTTGCAGGGCGTACGCCAGCCGCCTGTTCCGATTCGACACAGAAACCACAGTTCAACAGCCTCGACGATCGCGCTGACCGTGACGGGGGACCATCGCCAGAAAATCGGTGCGCCACGCCTCTTTTTATAAATGCCCGCAGAATTCCTCGGCTTTTTTGGACAGTCGTGCCCTCCGTGCGAATCGTCATTGCCTGGGCACCACGGGGCAAGAGCCATGTTTGAGGCATGGACGCGTTCAGAAATCACGGGAATTCGGAAAAGGCATCGTTCAGATTCAGCTGCGGCGTTGATTCTTTGTTAACCGTTGGATTGCGCCGCAGATGAGGGGACACTCGTGTGATCAAGCTAATGATGCGCGCTGCCTGCGTCGCAGCCGTGACTGCCATGGCGGCAGCCTTCCAGACCGGAGCCCTTGCCCAACAGGTCGGGCAAGCTTCAGCCATCAAGAATGCGGCCTACCAGCAGGCTCCTGCCCAGCCGCAGGCTGAACTCAGGCTCCAGGATGCCATCATCTGGAAATCGACGCTGTCGACGCCCGGCAACGGCGCCCTTGAGGTCCGCTTCCTCGATGAAAGCCGCCTGTCCATGGGCGCCAACTCGAATGTGGTCATCGACGAGTTCACCTATACCGGTCCCGGCGGAGCGGGGCAGCAGACGCTGCGCCTCACGAAGGGCTTGTTCCGCTTTGTTTCGGGACAGGTGCCGAAGGACAAGGTGAAGGTGGAAACGCCTGCCGTTTCCATCGGCATTCGCGGCACGATTTTCAGGACGCAGGTGAATGACGACGGCTCGGGTGAAGTGTCCGTTGACTATGGCCCCAATGGAGAGGTCTTCGAGGTCATCCTCACGTCGAAGTCGGGCAAGACGATCGTGCTGCGCTCTGGCCAGAAAGTGAAGTTCGACAGCGACGGCGTTTTTGACGGCCTGACGGACGGCACCATCGAAGGATGCGGACCATGAACAACAAGAAAACCGGCGATATCGACATGAAGAAACCCAACAACCGCTCCGCCCTTCTGGCCCGCGCATCCACGATGACCGTCGCAGCCGCTGCGGCCGCGACGGCGTCAATGCTTCCCGTCGCCGACGCACAGGCTGACTGCTTCAATCCAGGACCCGTGAATGCCGTCAACCTGACAACGCCGCAGGAGTGCGTGATCATCGATGACGCGGTCAGCAATGGCGTCGTCGTCAATACTTCCGTCTCGGAGAGTGACACCAACCCCGCCTTCTACGTCAGCGACGTCATTGGAGGCCGGTTGGTCAACAACGGGGTCATCTCGAATTCGGGCGGAACGATCAGCGGGATCGCGCTTGACGTCTATGGCGGCACCATCACCGAAGGCATCACCAATGCCGGGCTGATCGAGTCCGAGGACGACACAGCCGTCCGCCTGCGACTGGGCGCGACCGTCGGCGGGATCGTCAACGAAGGGACCATCTCCGGCCTGTTTGGCATCGATGGCACCGAAGGCATCACGATCAGTGGCGACATCGTCAACGAGGAAGGCGCCCTGATCGAAGGCGACGCCGTCGGCATCTGGCTTCACGATGCGGATGGGTCGGCCACACTCTATGGCGACATCCTCAATGATGGCGCCATCGAAGGCCATTCCGGCGCCATCGTCATCTCGACATCGCTGTTTGCATCTTCGATCGTCAATTCATCGAGCGGCACGATCCGGACGACGGGAGAGAGCGTCGAGACCTCATTTGCGGCCATCCTGATCAATTCGAACACCGCCTATGCCAACATCACGAATGATGGCCTCATCGAGGGCTATGATGCTGCCATTGCCTTCATCGGCGAGGAATTCAGAGGCGACATCATCAATCGGGGGACGATTGCGACGCCAGGTGCCCAGGGAGCCATCCGGCTGGGCACCTACACCACGTTCGGAGACTTTGGCACGTCCTTCATCGGCGGCAGCATCACCAATACCGGCCTGATCGATGGTGGCGAGGGCTGGGGCATCAACATCATTTCGGGAGACGTCGGACAGAGCGGCAGCCTGAACTCGTTTGAAAGCGGACCCAGCGTGGCCGTGTCCGATTTCAGTGACGCATTTGGGATCGACAATAACCGAGACATCCTTGGCGGCATTTCCATCAACGCCGACCAGGCTTTCGTCAACCTCGTCAATCGCCAGAATGGCGTCATTTCCGCCTTTTATGGCGAACCCTCCACCGGCGTTTCCCTTGACGCCATGGAACTGTTCGTCGACATCCAGAACGATGGCCTGATCGAAGGAAGTTCGATCGGCATGCGCGTGGGCGCGGATCCGATCTTCTCGAACAAGAACCTCGCCCTGTCCCAGAGCCTGGAACCCGGGCCGCTGTCAGGTTCGGATTCCTCGTACCTCATCGCCAGCATCAACAATCGTGGCGTGATCGAGGGTGGCTCCACCGGCCTTGCAATCGTTGCCTCGGACAGTGTGCTGTTCCTCACGAACTCCGGCACGATCTCCGCCACGGGAGAGAACATCAACAATCTGGACGCACTCGACTACTACGAGACCACCGGACTGCTCATCAATCCCGAAACCTCGGTGTGCACGTTCACGACGTCGTGCACGGCGATCAATCCAGCCATGCACGGGGAGATCTCGAACTCTGGCCTCATCGAAGGCGGTAACGGCCTGGGCATTTACCTGTCGACCTTCGGCCCGATTGAACCGGGTCTGCTCGAGAACAGCGGCAGCATCATCGGAGAAAGCGGCACGGGCCTCGTCGTCAATGTCGACTACTGGTATGGCGACATCGTCAATTCCGGCCTCATCGACGGCGCGGAAACGGGCGCCTATCTCTACGGCGACACGTTCTACGGTGATTTCATCAACAACGGCGACATCACCGGCGGCGAACTGACCACCGGCCTGCACATTGCCTACAGCTCGTTCACGGGCAATGTGGTGAACAATGTTCTCCTGAGTGCGCCGGGCAACGCCCTGCACATCGAAGCCGACACGTTCAATGGCAGCATCAGCAACTCGGGAACGATCATCGCCACGGCTTCGAGCGGCACGGCCGTGCTCCTCGAGAACTTCTATGGCCCGGGTTACTACCTCGGCGGCTTCACCAATACAGGCCTGATCGAAGGCGGCGGCGAAGGCTCGGGCATTCGCGTCGACGACGCCTCGCTCTTTTACGGCATCGTCAATGACGGCGGCACCATCACGGCCGAAACCGCGATCGACACGCGGGACAGCGGCGGCGACATGGAGATCCTGAACACGGGTGGTGGCTACATCGATGGCGATGTGCGCTTCAGCGAATACTACGCCGACGAGTTCATCGGCGAGGATGGCGGCATCCGCGGCAACATCATTGGTACGGGCGGCGAAGGCGGCTATGGCGACTATGACGATGGCGTGACCGTCCAGGACGGCGACCATTACTTCATCGGCAAGGCCAGCGCCCTGACACTGTTTTCGGTCCAGTCCGGCGGCACGGCGTTCCTCGGCACCGAAAGCGAATGGGCGGACCTGCAGGTCTCCAGCCTCAGCAGCCCGGGCTATTTCTATGGCAGCAACATCGACACGCTTGAGATCCAGAGCGGCGGTCGCCTCTACATGGGCGAGAATGCCTTCATGTCGGTGGAAGACTTCACGCAGAGTGCCTATGGCGAGCTGACCTATTTCCTTACATCCGACGAGAGCTCGCACGGCCAGATCAGCAATCCGGGCAGCCTGACCGGATCTGCGTCGATTGGCGGGACGATTTCCGTCGATCTCGACGTGGAGAGCTTCACCGGAACGACGCAGACGTCGTTCACTTATGAGGATGTGATTTCGACCACATCGCTCAGCGGTACCTTCTCGAACACCTCCGTCATCGGCTCGCCCTTCTTCGAGCTTGACGTTCGTTATCAAGAGGGTACAGGCGGCGGCCCAGACACGGTCGACCTGCTCCTGTCACGCGTCTCGTTTGCGTCGCTCAGCTGTTCGACTTCAACTGAGAACAACGAAGCGCTCGGGCAGATGCTGGAAGATGCGTTCCAGGCCGGCGACCTCACGGCTGACCAGCTCGCGCTCTATCTTGCCATCCTGAACTCGACGGATGGCTGCGATGTGGCCAGCACGTATGAAGACCTGTCGGGAACACCGTTCGACTTCATCGCCTTCCAGCTCGACGGCCCGTTCAAGAAGATGGTCGGAGCGCGCATCGACAGCGGCCGATCCACCGGCTGTGTCGTCGCGGGTAGCTCGGACTGCTTCAACCGCTATGCCGCGGATACGACCGGTAGCAGCACCGTGATGAACGATGCGACACCGGGTGGTGACCCGTTTGCCTGGCTGCGCAATGGCGTCCGCCAGGAAGGAACGAGCGCCGTCTGGGGCCGTGGCGTGGGCGTCTGGGGTGAAACCGATGGCGACAGCAATGCCGGCGCGCCGGGCAGCCGCTACAACCAGAAAGGTGGCATTGTCGGCGCTGACCACGTCTTTACCGAGACGTTCATCGCCGGCGTGGCCGCCCAGTACACCGACACGGACATCAAGTTCCCCGGTCACGTCGACCGTGTGAGCGTGGGCAGCTACGAGTTCGGTGCCTACGCCTCGTATGGCGACACGCAGGGCTACCTGAACGCCAACACGAGCTACATCTGGCACAATTTCGACACCTATCGTCAGGTGTTTGGCAGCGACACGAAGGGCCAGTTTGACGGTGGCACGATTTCGGCCTGCCTTGAAATCGGTCGCATCTATGAAGCCGATGGCTGGCGCCTGCAGCCCGTGGGTGTCCTGTCGTTCGCATCGCTGAGCACGGACGGCTACACCGAGAACGGTTCCTCGCCGAGCCGCCTCGTGGTCAAGGACTCGGGCTTCGACTCGCTGAAGTCGATCCTGGGTGGCCGCCTCGCCTACCCTGTCGAGATGGACAGCGGACGGCGCTGGGTACCTGAAGTGCGGGTGAGCTGGAGCCACGAGTTCATGGACAACAATGCGGAGTTCCAGGCTCGCCTGTTCTCGTTTGCAGAGGATCCGTCGTCCTACTTCACCACGAAGGGTGCGGAGTATGACCGCGATTCCCTGAACCTCGGTACGGGCATGAACGCGCCGATCAACGAGAAGATCATCGTCTATCTCGACTATGATGCGACGCTCAGTTCCGACCAGACCTCGCATACCGCGTCTGGCGGCCTGCGCGTCCTCTGGTAGGTTGCACCAAGTCTTCAAGGCTGAAGACGGTGGGAGCCCCTCGGCTTCCACCGTTTTTTGTTTTGCGTCAGCGGATCGTGAGCGTCAGGCGGAAGCGGCCGTGCGCGTCGTCGGCCATGAGGTTTGGACGGACCTCGAAGACATAGACCCCATTGGCCGGCAGCACGATCGCTGCGGGGAGGCCTGGTCCGTCGACCTGACCGTCAGGATAGGTCAACAGCACCCGGGATGTCGGTCCCTCAAGTCGCCAGGACAGCGTCTGGCCGGCGCGCGCCCGCAGGGCGTAGGCGCAGCAGCCTGATCCAGGCGAGGTCTCGCCCTCCAGCGTGATCGTATCGGTGCCCTTTGCCATCCTGACTTCGACGGGACAGTGTCGCGCCTGGTCGGTACACGGGCGATACGACGCCGTGGCCGCCGGCGCGACAAGCACGCCGATGATCGTCAGAAGGATGCCCGCAAGCCATTTCATGGGTTGGTGCCTTGTAGCTCGGCCGCCATCCTTGCACGGCGCGCGTGGCGCCGCGGCGATGATGGTCACACTCCTGAGCAACTTTCAGGCGGTTTCCCGGCCTTCGGGCACGATGTAGATGACCTTTCCGGTTTCATCCCGGATCGGCGTCAGCGAAATGTCGATCTTGCGGGCAGGCTCGCCAGGCGGTGACAGGGTCTCTTCGTAGCGCACCACTTCGCCCCGCGCCGCTCGGGCCACGGCGTTCTTCAGCCGCTGGCGTGCCGCATCATCGGGCGTGTCGCTTCCCACCCAGGGCAGGTCCCAGAGCGCCAGTCCCGCCAAGGGGGCCGTGCCTTCCGTCATCAGGCGTCCGGCACGGTTGATTTCCAGAACCGTGCCATCCGGCGACAGCAGGCCCACCGCTTCGAAGGCATGCTCGAAGATGGCCCGAAAGCGGCGCTCGCTCTCACGCAACTGGTTCTCGCGCTGGAGACGCGCGCTGATGTCGCGTGCATGAGCCGTGTAGGTCAGCGCACCGGCGACGGACACCTTGGTGATCGCGACTTCGAGCGGGAACTCCTCGCCGTTCTTGCGGCGACCCCAGACATGTCCGCGCTCACCCATCTGGCGAGACGCCTGCTTGCCGCTGCCAAAGCGGGCGACGTCCTCGCTGTGGTGCTGCCGGTATCTTTCCGGAAGCAGCATCGACAGCGGGCGGCCGACAACTTCCTCGGCGCGGTAACCGAACATGGCCTCTGCCTTCAGGTTGAAGAAGGTGATGGTCTGCGCGGCGTCGGCCGACACGATGCCATCTTCCGCCACCTGGAGGATGCGCGATGCCCTGAGGTGCGCTTCCTTGAAGGCGGCCTGCTCGGCGCGGCGCACCGAGTTGTCGCGGAAGGTGATGATGTAGCGACGTTCTCCATCAAGGCGCGCCTCGACGACCCGCACATCCACCGGCATCTGGCGACCGGACTTGGTGCATGCGATCAGATCGAGGAAACGAGACTGGGTGTCACCGCTTTCCTGGGCCCAGCGCTCGAGCCACTTGATGGCGTCGGCGCGCCTGTCCGGCTGCTGGGGCACGAGCGTGGCCACGCTGCGGCCCACGACTTCATCGCACCGGAAGCCCAGAAGGCGCTCGGACGCCGGATTGATGTAGTCGATCGTTCCGTCGGGACGGGTGACGATGATCGCCTCGGGTACATTGTCCACGAGGCCACGGCAGAATGACGGCGACAGTTCTGCCCGTTCGCGTACCTGGTCAGTCATGGCCCTGCCCTTTCTTCCTGGAACGGCAAAGCGCCCCGCGCGCCAGCGGCGCAGGGCGCTTCACTCCCCTCATGCTTTCCTAGTCGGCTGCGGCACTGACGCTGGGCGCGCCGCCTTCCATCTGGTGAAGGATGCGCATGTCCTCCGAGATCCTGATGCCGGCTTCCTCGTACTTCTTGCGGACGCGCGGCGTGATCAGGCCCACGCGGGCGATCGCCGGCAGCATGAGGTCGTCGAGCGAATGGATCTGGCCCGGCGGAAGTTCCGTCATGATGCCCATGTCGGCTGCTTCCTGGAGACCCTTGAAGAAGTCTTCCGGATCGATCTCCGAGTTCTTCAGCACTTCCATGAAACCCGGGTCGGCGCGGCTGGCCAGCGTCTGTCCGCCGCCCACCTGCGTGCCCTGCACGATCAGGTAGATCGCGTTGAAGGCGAAGTCGGCGAGCTCCTCGCGCGAGGCCTCGTCGAGCCCCTTGATCACGGGACCGAGGAAGATGTGGCCGAACGACACGTGCCGGGACTCGTCGCGCATCACGTTGAAGGTCAGCGCCTTGAGCAGCGGGCACGACGTGGCCTGGTACATGTTGTTGAAGGCGCCGAGTGCGAGGCCTTCGACGATCATGTTCATGCCGATCATGACCTTTTCATAGCGGTCCGATTTCAGCGTGGCGTCGATCAGCATCTTCAGCCACGGCGTCATCGGATAGACCATGGCGATCTTTTCGCAGTACTTCGCGTAGACTTCGACGTGGCGCGCCTCGTCCATGGTCTGCGTTGCGGCGTACAGCTTGGCGGTCGTGTCCGGCACCGAGTGTGTCACGCAGGCGGCCGTCATCAGCGCGCCCTGCTCACCGTGCAGGAACTGGGACAGCAACTGGGCCGTCGAGTGGGCGGTGAATGTCTCGCGCTGCGACTTCGACAGCTTGTTGAAGAACGGCATCTTGTGGAACACCGATGAACGGTCGGCGATCAGCGGGTTCGAGGGGTCCACCTTTGTGTCCCACGGCAGGAGCTGATCGGAGTCCCACTGGTTCTGCTTGGCACGCTTGTAGAGGTCTTCGACCTTGCCCTTGCCGAACAGGTAGTCAAAGGACCAGGCAATATCCATCGGGTTGCGATAGAGATCGTCGGGCGTCATCGTGACTTCCCATTTGCCCTTCTTGATCACCTTTCCCTGTACTGGTGCAGCCATCGTGTCCTCCTCGCCCCTCTTGCGGGGCTTCATCAAAGCGTTGCTCCGAGCAGGATGATGACGCCAGCGTCACGAATTCGTTTTGACCTGAGTCAAACCGGCGGCGGATTCTTCAACGCGCAGATGAGACTGAGTTGCGTCAGTACTGGCGTGCCGGCGTGCGGACGACGAGTCCCTCGGTTTCCGGTGACACCTTGATCTGGCAGGCCAGGCGGCTGTTTTCCTTGACGTCGAAGGCGAAGTCGAGCATGTCGCGCTCGAGCTCCTTCATGGGAGGCAGCTTTTCCATCCACCCCTCCTCGACGTAGACGTGACAGGTGGCGCAGGCACAGGCGCCGCCACAATCCCCGTCAATGCCCGGGATGGTGTAGCGCACGGCGCCTTCCATGACCGACAGTCCGTCCGGCACGTCAACGACGTGCTCGGTACCCTCGTTTTCTATGTATTTGATCCGTGTCACGCCCCGTTGATAGCCGGGGGCGAGACCCGTGCTCATTGACCTGTGTCAATCGGCGCCCATGATCATGCGCCGCTCCTTGGCGTCATAGGCGTCCTGCGCGGCCTTCTCGGGCCAGAGCAGGCTGACAAGAATGCCAGCTGCAAAGCCCAGCGGTATGGTGACCAGCGCCGGGTTCTTCAGCGGGAACAGGGCAGCCTCGGCTCCCGCGAGATCAACCATGATCGTGGGGGACCCTGCGATCAGCAGCAGGCTGGCGGCCGTGCCCACGATGATTGATGCCACCGCGCCGCCCGTCGTGAAGTTCCGCCAGAAGATCGACAGGACCAGCGCCGGGAAGTTTCCAGAAGCCGCAACGGCAAAAGCCAGTCCCACCATGAAGGCGACATTCTGTCCCTTGAACAGGATGCCCAGGAGAATGGCGACGATCCCCAGCGCGATCGTGGCGACGCGCGCCACGAGCAGCTGCTCCTCGCGCGGCGCGTCCCCCTTGCGGTGGACGGACACCCACAGGTCATGGCTCAGCGCGGCGGCCCCCGACAGCGTCAGGCCCGCCACGACGGCGAGGATGGTCGCGAACGCCACGGCGGCGATGAATCCCAGGAGACCGGTACCGCCGAGCACTTCCGCCAGGAGGGGGGCCGCCATGTTGCCGCCCTTGTCGACGGCCATGATCGCCTCGCGCCCGACAATCACCATGGCGCCGAAGCCCAGGATGAAAGTCATGAGATAGAACGCACCGATCAGTCCCGTGGCCCAGAAAACCGACTGCCGTGCCGCCTTTGCGTCCGGCACCGTGTAGAAGCGCATCAGGATGTGCGGCAGGCCTGCCGTTCCGAACATGAGTGCAAGGCCGAGCGAGATTGCATCCCATGGGTTTGCGACCTGCTTGCCGGGCGCGAGGACTTCGGCGCCATAGGTCTCGGCTGCGCGGGCGAACAGCGCAGCCGGGCTGAAACCGAACTGGGCCAGCGTCAGGAACGTCAGGAGCGCCGCGCCTCCGAGCAACAGCACGGCCTTGACGATCTGCACCCAGGTCGTGGCGATCATGCCGCCGAACAGCACGTAGGCCAGCATCACGAGGCCGACGATGACGACGGCGGTTTCGTAGGAGAGGCCGAACATCAGCTTGATCAGGTTGCCGGCGCCCACCATCTGCGCGATCAGGTAGAAGGTCACTACCGCCAGCGTGCCGATGGCTGCCGACACGCGCACGGGCGTCTGCTTCAGGCGGAAGCTCACCACGTCGGCAAATGTGTACTTGCCAAGGTTGCGGAGCGGTTCCGCGATCAGGAACAGCACGACGGGCCAGCCAACGAGCCAGCCTGTCGAATAAATCAGGCCGTCAAAGCCGGACTGCGACACCAGGCCCGCAATTCCAAGGAAGCTCGCGGCGCTCATGTAGTCGCCGGCGAGCGCGAACCCGTTCTGTCGGCCACTGATCGAACGGCCGGCCGCGAAGAATTCCTCCGTGGTCTTCGTCCGTCGCGCGGCCCACCAGGTGATGGCGAGCGTCGCTGCGATGAAGACGAAGAAAAAGCCGATCGCCGTCAGGTTGGGTTCGCCCAGGGAGGTGACAGGTGCGGGACTTGCCGGGCTCATTTTCCGCCCTCCCGCCCTGTCAGCGATGACAGGCGCTCATCGAAATGCCTGTTCGCCCACGAGACGTAGATCCAGGTCGTGATCCAGGCACCGATGATCACAAGTGCGCCCAGGATGATCCCGAGGCTGAGCCCCGGCACGACTTCCACGGCGATCGCTTCCTTGGCGAACGCGACGGCGAAGATGAAGCCGAAATAGAGCACGAAGACCGCGACGCTGAGGGCGATGGCGATACGCCAGCGCGCCCGCGCCAGTGACTGGATTTCCTGATGCATCAGCTGGACCTGGTTTGTGCGGCAGATTCAGGACGCTAGCACAGCGTGTCATCCCGATGTGCAACCCGTTTGCAACCAGAAGCCGCGCTCATTGCTGAGCGCCGCGGTGCTGAAAAGGACGGCCACGCGTGGCCAGACCATGGCGGGCGTCCGGCCTGACGGCCAAGAAGTGCCAGTCGCAATTCTTCATGATGCAATGGAATGGTGCCGAACATCGCCGAAATCGCTGAAAACAAAAAGTGAACAAATTGACGCAGGCCGCAAGGGTTGCTGGTTGATCCAGATCAAGGGAAAGGCTGACCAGTGCGCCGTATCCTGAGATCGTGGACATTCATGCATGCAAGGGGCGGGTTCAAGGCCGCCCAGGCCCGGCGATGAAACCGAATGAGCTTCATCCTCTCCTGAAGGCGATCTCGCTCTTCGGCTCCCTGCCGGACAAGAGCCTGTCCCGCCTCGCGTCCATTGCCGAACTGCAGCATTTCGCGCCCAACAGCTTCCTGTTCCAGGCGGGAGAAGTTCCTGCGCAGGTGTATGGCATCTCGTCCGGCGCGGTCATGCTGCTCGGCCGGGCCAGCGGCGAGGACTCCGTCGTCGAGTTCCTCGGGCCGGGCGACAGCCTGCTGCTCCCTTCGGTGCTGACCGGGAACCCTTACGCCGCCAGCGCGCGCACGACGTCTCCCGTGTCGGCGATTGTTCTGCCGGCAGCGCGCTTTGTCGACCTGGCGCGCGAGGATGCCTCCCTGTCCATGCAATGCGCGCTGTCGGTTGCCCGCCAGTGGAGCGTGCTGCTCGGCCAGGTAACCGAGATCAAGTCACACGGCGCAGCGCAGCGCCTTGCGCATTTCCTGCTCGCGCAGGTGAGTGCGAAGAACGGCCCGGCCGTGCTGACCCTGCCTGGCATGAAGAAGCAGGTGGCGACGCGCCTTGGCATCAAGCCCGAGACTTTCTCGCGGACGCTGCGCAAGCTGCGCGAGGTGGGGGTTGAGGCCAATGGCGACCTCATCCGCATCCGCTCGGTCGAGAAACTGGCGGCGCTGCTGGAGGCGCCGGCGGACGCCTGACGTCATCCCCCGCACCTGGAGACTTTGCGTTGCCGATTGCGGGCGGTAGACTGTCCCCATGACAAAGACAGTTTTTGACCTCGCCATCATCGGATTGGGCGCCGTCGGCGGCGGCGCGCTTGTGGCCGCGGCGCGCGCAGGCAAGCGTGTGGTCGGGCTCGACCGTTTCTCGCCTCCCCACATCTTCGGTTCGACCCATGGCGAAACCCGCATCGTGCGCGCCGCCATCGGCGAAGGCGCCGTGTACTCGCCATTCGCATTGCGGAACTTCGAGCTGCTGGACCAGCTGGGGGAAGAAACAGGAGCCACCCTGCAGGACCGCTGCGGGCTTCTCGTGCTGGGCGGCACCCTTCCCCATGCCACTCATGTTCCTGCAGGGTTCGTCCAGACGACGATCGAGGCGGCGCGTACGCATGGCATCCCCCACGAACTCGTGGGCGCCGATGATGTTCGCCGACGCTTTCCGGCCTATGCCACGTTCGAGGGCGAGCGCGCCTATTACGAACCCGGCGCCGGCATGGCCTTTCCCGAGCGCGTGGTGGCGGCGCAGATCGGCCGGGCGCGTGCGCTTGGCGCCGAAGTGCGCCTCAACACCCCGGCCCTGTCGCTGTCGGCTTCCGGCGAGGGTGTCGAGGTTCGGACGCCGGAGGGTCCGGTGCTCGCGTCGCGCGTGATCCTTTCGGCCGGTGCCTGGACGCCGCGCTTTCTTCCTCCCCGCCTCGCCGGGCGCCTGACCGTCACGCGGCAGTCGCTGCACTGGTTCGCGCCTCCGGCCGATCCGTCGGCGTTCGAACCGCGCCGCATGCCTGTCTTCATCTGGAACGACCTCTACGGGTTCCCGATTGCTGATGGACCCGGCGGCGTGAAGATCGCCACGGAGTCACTCGATGCCATCGTCGACCCCGAAAACGTCAGGCGCGAGGTGAACGAAAGCGACATTGCCATCGTGTCCCCACGCGTGCGCGCAGCCTTCCCGCAACTGGGTGCCCACCTGAGGGGCGCGACGTGCCTTTACAC
>CAZYFM010000044.1:3315-23551 GCA_964646885.1 uncultured Flavobacteriaceae bacterium | reverse complement strand
TTGGCCCGGCAGATCACGAGATCTGCGATGGCGCCCGGCTTCAGGGTGCCGATTTCACCTTCCATGCGGCAGAGCCTTGCACCGATCACGTACATGGCGTGGAGAATCTGCGCCGGGGTCTCGACCGCCGCGCGGATCGAGAACTCACGGTTCTGGCGGGATTGTGTTTCGCCGATGAGGTCGGTGCCGAAGCCGAGCGTGAGACCCGCCTTGCGCGCGACCTCGATCGAGCCGATGCCGGCTTCATAGACCTTCCGGTTCTTCTGGCGGTTGGTGAGTGGCAGGCCGAGCTGCGCACCGACCTCCTCCATTGCTTCGTAGGTCGCCAGCGTGGGCACGAGCACGGCGTTGTGCTTCGCGGCGATCGTCGCGGCTTGAGCATCGATCATGTTGCCGTGCTCGATCGTGAACACGCCATTCTCGACGGCCAGCCTGATCGACTCCGGTGAATAGGCGTGGGCTGCGACATAGGTATGCCGGTTGCGCGCTTCCTGACATACAGCCGCTATTTCGTCCTTCGTGTACTGGATGGACTCGAGCGGATCCGATGGCGTTGCCACGCCGCCCGAGACATGCACCTTCAGGAAATCGGAGCCGTCCCGCAGGTTGTGGCGAGCGGCCTTGCGGACGGCATCGACGCCGTCGGACACGATGCCAAAGGCCGTATGACGCATCTCGCAGGCGCATTGCGGGACGGGACGCGGACCTCCCTCGGCGTCGCCGTGGCCGCCCGTCTGCGTCAGCATGCGGCCGGCACGAACGATGTGCGGCCCTTCAGCCATGCCGGCACGGATCGCCCTGATAAGACCTTCCACGTCGCCGCCCAGATCACGCACCGTTGTAAAGCCGCGATGGAGCGTCTCGCGCGAGAGCCTGGCCATGGCGATGCCGTACTCGACTTCCGACCAGCTCGCGAGCTTGCGGAAATCCATCGTGGCCAGACGGAAGTGCACGTGGGAATCGATGAGGCCCGGAATGACGAACTGCCCTCGTGCGTCGATCACCCGGTCTGAAGGGGTGCTGTCGGCCGGCCCGATGGCGGCGATGCGGCCGTCTTCAACCGTGATGGTTGCGTCGGGTCGCATCTCCATGCGTTCGGTGTCGAGCCAGTGGCAGTTCCTGATCACGAGGCGCATGGGGCGGTCCGGTGTTGTGCCTGCCATTGTTGGAACGCGTGGTGGGTCGCGGTCAAGGGTGGCGGAATGGGGTTCACGCGAAGGCGCGAAAACGCGAACAACGCGAAATTCGTGACGACCGGTCTTGCGCCGCAGGCGCATCAATCGCCTGAATGGCGCTTCGCGCCGTAAGTGATATCGCTTTGCGTTCGTTCGCGTTTTCGCGCCTTCGCGTGAACCCTTCTGACAGGCAGACAGTCTGTTGCCCTTGGAAAACGGGTTGGATAGGGTCCCGGTCCTGTTGGAATGATCTGGCACAAGGGCCTTGAGATGACGCGTAATCCATACGAGATGGACCTGGACAAGAACCCGGCGAACTACCAGCCGCTGTCTCCCCTCACCTTTCTCGAACGCGCAGCCTTCGTCTATCCCAAGACGACCGCCATCATCCATGGTGACCTGCGCATCACCTATGAAGAGTTCTATGCGCGCTGCCGGCGCCTGGCATCGGCACTATCGAAGCGCGGGATCGGGCTCGGGGATACGGTTGCGGTCATTGCGCCAAACGTGCCGGCGATGCTCGACGCGCACTACGGCGTGATGATGGCCGGCGCCGTGCTCAACGCCATCAACTACCGTCTCAGTGCGCAGGAGATCGCGTTTATCCTCGACCATGGCGAGGCAAAGGTTCTGATGGTCGATCGAGAGTTTGGTGCGCTGGCGAAGGACGCACTGAAGCTCTGCAAGGTGAAGCCATATCTCATCGGCATTGACGATCATGAGTTCAAGGGCGGCGAGCTGATCGGCGAGATCGAATACGAGGCCTTCCTGAAAGGTGGCGATCCGAATTTTGCGTGGGAGCTGCCGAAGGATGAATGGCAGGCGATCACGCTGAACTACACAAGCGGCACCACAGGAAATCCGAAGGGTGTCGTTTTCCACTCGCGCGGGGCTTACCTGCTGGCCATGGGGAATGTGATCTCGGCGTCGATCCGGGCGCATCCCGTGTATCTCTGGTCGCTGCCCATGTTCCATTGCAATGGCTGGTGCTTCACGTGGACGATCTCGGTCGTCGCCGGCACGCATGTGTGCCTGCGGCGCGTGAACGCCGCGAACATGTTCGAGGCCTGCGCGAAGTACAACGTCACGCACATGTGCGGCGCGCCAATCGTGATGAGCATGCTGGTCGACGCGACGGACGAGGAACGCCGGCCGCTCACGACAAAGGTCGAGTTCATGACGGCGGCTGCGCCTCCGCCTGCAGCCACGCTCGCGCGCATGGAGGCCGCCGGCTTCCAGGTTCATCATGTGTACGGCCTGACCGAAACCTACGGGCCGGCGGTCGTGAATGCGTGGCACTCTGAATGGGATTCACAGCCGATGGAGGAGCGCGCCCGCATCAAGGCGCGCCAGGGCGTCAGATATCCCGTGCTTGAGGCACTCGCGGTCAAGGATCCGGAGACCATGAAGGACGTCGAGAAGAACGGCGAGCAGATGGGCGAAGTGTTCTTCCGCGGCAATGTCGTGATGAAGGGCTACCTCAAGAACCCGACGGCCAGTGCGGCGGCGTTCAAGGATGGCTGGTTTCATTCGGGCGATCTCGGCGTCTGGCACCCTGATGGCTATATCCAGCTCAAGGACCGGTCGAAGGACATCATCATCTCGGGCGGCGAGAACATCTCGTCGATCGAGGTCGAGGACGTGCTGATGAAGCACCCCGCGGTGGGTCTCGCCGGCGTCGCCGGCAAGCCTGACCCGAAGTGGGGAGAGACGCCTGTTGCGTTCATCGAACTGAAGAAGGGCGCAAGCGCGACGCCGGAAGAGATCATCGCCTTCGTGCGCAGCCACATCGCTGGCTACAAGGTGCCGAGAACGGTGGTGTTCTGCGAACTGCCAAAGACGTCGACAGGAAAGATCCAGAAGTTCAAATTGCGCGAGATGGCTCTCAAGAACTGAGACCGGGTCACCTCGAGGCTCCAAAAATGACAACGCCTCCGGAATGCAATCCGCATTCCGAAGGCGTCACCGAAACTCTGAACAAAGAACTGTCTGGCTGTCCTAGTTTATCTCAAGCCTGAGACGTTCTATTTCTTCCTTGAGACGCAACTTCCGCTTCTTGAGTTCCGCCAGCACTATGTCGTCCGGGTGCGGGCGATGCTGTTCATCCCTGATTTGCAGATCGAGTTTGTGATGCTTATCCGTGAGCTCCTGGATATGCGACTCTAGGCCCATTTACGTGCCTCCGTGCGTTTGAGGACTCGAATTGAATCATAGAATGGTGGATTTGTCAGCGGCGATATTGAGCTGGTTGCAAATTTTATGTTAATGCACGTGCTCAGTTTGTAGTCAGAATTGCATTGCAAATGCGGCATGCGCTTCGCGCTTGCGAAAGAAATTGGTAGCTAATTGTGCTAGAGTTCCGGCTTCACGGGCATCTTGCTTCTCGGACTGACACGCAGGTCATGGGATCTTCAAAAGACGGCGACGGCAATGATGGTCCCAGGCTGACGCTCGTCAGTGGGCAGGCGGCTGACGCGGATTGCGCGGCGCCGGAAGGCGTGGACAAAGCCACGTTTGCAATGCTCGCGGACCTGAAGAAACAACATCGTGAGCTCGACGACGAGATTCAATCCCTCGTCACGTCCGTGTCGAGTGACCAGCTGCTGCTCAAGCGGCTGAAGAAGCGCAAGCTGATGCTGAAGGACCAGATCACGAAGCTGGAAGATTCCATGCTTCCCGACATCATCGCCTGAGGTTCAGCCGAACGGCTTCTTCTGGCGCTTCGCCGCGTACATCGCCTTGTCGGCATCCGCCATTGCATTGTCAGGGTTCTCACCCTTGCGAAACACGTGGACGCCAAACGCCACGGACAGCGTGACGGGATGACCTTCCCACGAAAAGGGCGTGGCTGCCAGGTGGCCGGCCAGCGTCTCGGCCTTGCGTTCTGCAGCCTCTCGGTCTGCCTTTGCGAGAATGACGCCGAATTCGTCGCCGCCAAGGCGACCGACCACATCCGAGCCTCGAACATTTTCGGTCAGCACCTGGGCCACATGCTTCAGGACGGCATCACCAGCTGCATGTCCGTGCGTGTCGTTCACTTCCTTGAAGCCATCAAGATCGAAATAGATCAGCGACGCCGTGAGGTCGTATCTTTCGCCGAAGGAAATGATGCGCGACATCTCCCGCACGAAGGCTCGCCGGTTCAGCAAGGGCAGCAGGCTGTCCTGGTCGGCAACGGCCTGCACGGCCTCCAGGCGTTCGCGGGTCTGGTCGAGTTCGCCCTTGAGACGGTCCACTTCTGCCATCAGCGTCAGGATGGCGTCCCTCACGCGCGGTGTGAATTCGGCTTCGGGAATGCCCAGGACCGATGACACGTCGGAAACGGGAGCGGCCGGCGTCACAGGTGCGGTGCCTGTCGCCTTCTGGACGGACGAGTAGGCTGACGTACCTGATGCGCCCGAAACGGAGCCTGTCCGGTTGCCTGAAATCTTCATGACAGCCCCACTATAACGCAGCGTATCCAAAACGGCCCATGGCGAATCGTTAACGGCAAAGCTGCGACCAAATGCTTAACGATCCCTGACCTTGGGATTTCACATGACCCTGCCCTTTCTTTATAGTGCGGCGCTTCTTTCGTCCGGGAGGGGTGTGCCCTTCCGGCTTCGTGCCAACCAGGAAGCGCAAGGCCAAAATGGCCCCAAAATCCAATCCATCTTCCAGCGAACGCGTCCAGGCCGACGTTGGAATCATCATGGGCAGCCGTTCCGACTGGGCGGTGATGTCAGAAGCGGCCGAAACGCTCGAGAAGCTTGGCGTCAAGCACGAGGTGCGGGTCGTGTCCGCGCATCGCACGCCTGACCGCCTGTTTGCCTATGCCAAGGGCGCCAAGGCACGGGGACTGAAGGTGATCATCGCCGGCGCCGGCGGCGCCGCGCATCTTCCCGGCATGGCTTCCTCGATGACGACGCTACCCGTTCTTGGCGTACCGGTCGCTGCGACCGGTCTCAATGGGCTCGACAGCCTGCTGTCGATCGTCCAGATGCCGGGCGGCGTTCCTGTTGGCACTCTGGCCATCGGCAAGCCTGGTGCCAAGAATGCGGCACTGCTTGCTGCTGCCATCCTTGCCCTGTCCGACAAGGAACTCGCCAAGCGGCTTGAAGGGTTCCGCGCACGCCAGACTGCCGATGTTCCCGAAGCCCCGTTCGATGAAGACAATGGCCGCTGACACTCAAGGGGTCGTCGGCCCGGGCGGAACTGTCGGAATCCTGGGAGGTGGCCAATTGGGCCGCATGCTGGCGATGGCGGCCGCGCGCCTTGGCCTCAAGACGGCAATCTACGCGCCCGAAAAAGACAGTCCGGCCTTCCAGGTCTGCGATGTCCACGTGATCGGCCACTATGGCGACCACGATGCGCTGCGCGCCTTCGCAAACAGCGTTGATGTCGTGACCTATGAGTTCGAGAACGTACCGGGAGACGCCGCCAGTGTCCTGAGCGCGCTGAAGTCGGTGCGTCCGTGCCCCAAGGCGCTGACGGTCATCCAGGACCGGCTGGCCGAGAAGACGTTCGCGCGCAATGCAGGCATCCTCACGACCCCGTTTGCTGCGGTGGACTCGGAAGTGACGCTGGAACAGGCGCTGAAGTCCGTCGGCGTGCCGTCAGTGCTGAAAACCTCGCGTCTTGGCTATGACGGCAAGGGCCAGCGCATGGTCCGCAGCCCGCAGGACCTGCGCAAGGCGTGGGACGAACTTCACCGCGTGCCCTGCATCCTCGAGGGCTTCGTGAACTTCACGCGTGAACTTTCGCTGGTTGCCGCGCGCGGGCTTGATGGCACCATTGCCTGCTATGACCTGGTCGAGAACCAGCATGAGAACCACATCCTGCGGACAACGCTTGCGCCAGCCAAGGCAAATGCGCGCCTGAAGTCCGAGGCGCGGCGCATTGCCGAGCGGTTGCTGGGCGCTTTCGACTATGTCGGCATCATGGCCGTGGAGATGTTCGAAACGGACAAGGGGGAGCTGCTCGTCAACGAGATTGCCCCGCGGGTCCACAATTCCGGACACTGGACGATCGACGGCTGCACGGTCAGCCAGTTCGAGCAACACATCCGCGCAGTTTGCGGGTGGCCGCTGGGCGACACGATGCGCCACTCCGATGCGATCATGACGAACCTGCTCGGCGATGAAATCCATACATGGAAATCGCTGGCCTCGCAGCCTGCCTGCGCGGTGCATCACTACGGCAAGTCGGATGCGCGCGAAGGGCGCAAGATGGGGCACGTCACGCGCCTCTATCCACTGGGCCTCAGACCGGACCAGGTGCGGTGAGCGCGGGCCGGAGCACGCTCTGGCATTTCTTTGTCCTTCTGTTCGCGCTGTCCGTTCCGTTCTGGCTTGTTGGTCATGCAGTCGGTCGCCTTCCCATTCCGATCAATCTTCCCCTCGCTGCGCTGATGGCTGGCCTTCCGGCGGCCATCGCCCTGTGGCTTTCGTGGAAGGCTGGCAGGAGACGACAGCTCGCCGCTCTGTTTTCGCGGATTGCCGATGTGGGGCGTGTCCGCAATGCCGCCTGGCTTCTTGTCGCTGCGGTATTGATGCCTGCCGCGCTGGCTGCTGCATGGGGCCTGCAGGTCCTGGCGGGTGAAAACCTTCCGGCGATCGAGATTTCGCCTTCAACCCTTGGCATTTTCCTTGTTCTCTTTGTCGCTGGCGGGATCGGGGAAGAACTCGGGTGGCAGGGTCTCGTCTATCCCCTCATGCGGGCGCGCTGGGATGCGCTGACGTCAGGTCTCGTTCTGGGAAGCCTCTGGGCGATCTGGCACCTGGTGCCGTTCCTTCAGGCCGACCGCAGTAGCGAATGGATCCTCTGGCAGAGCCTCACGATGCTGCCGCTGCGGATCATCACGGTCTGGCTGTTCGTGAATGCTGGTGAAAGCGTCGCCATCGCGATCCTCTTCCATGCCATGTGCAATGTCGCGCAGTTCTCGTTTCCCGCCTATGGCTCACACTACGAGCCACTGACAGCATTCATCGTGCTTGGCACGATTGCCGTCATCATCGTCGGTGCCTGCGGCAACACCCTGATGCGCGTGCAGCAGGCGGAACATCAGCCCCGCGGGTAACGCAGGGCACCAAGGATCGTCAGCGGGTTCGGCAGGCCGCTTGCGGCCTTCAGCACGGCCGACTTCACTTTCTCGATCTGCATGACGTCGGCAATGCGCCGGTCGAGGAACTTCCATGTCTCGGCCGCGTCTTCGCTGCTGTCCCCGAACCAGTAGAGCATGGTCGAGGTCACGACGCCCGAAAGCAGGCCGCGCTTCGTATAGAAATTGAAATCGGTCGAGGTGTCGCCAATCGCGCGCCAGATCATGTCGCAGGTCCTGTAGACGCATGACGCGCCATCGAGGGCATGCTGGGGAAGCGCGAAGAGTGCAGCCCCGCGTCGTGCCGCTTCCTTGTGCTGGGCGATGACTTCGATACGGGTCCTGACTGCGAAAGCCACGCGTTCCCTGACCTTCATCGACTTCAGGTCGGCTTTCAGGATGATCGCCTCGGCCGCGTCGTCTGCCTGATGGGAGAAAAACGTGATCGCGTCGACGATCCCGCGCGGGAACGCGACCCGCGCATCCGCGTCGTCAAGCTTCAGGCTCGCCGCGGCCTCATGGAGCGTCTTGTCCGTCCAGCCGTCGAAGGCGACGTGCTTGAGGACTTCCGCCAGGAGCTTTTCCCGCAAGTTTTCGCTGTGAGGCTTGTCGGCGTCACTTACCCGCTTTTTTCGAGCCAATGCCTTATCTCGCTTTCAAAGATGAGCTTGCCCAGGTCGGACATGCGCTGAGGATAGAGTATGCCGTCGAGGTGATCGCATTCGTGCTGCACCACCCGCGCGTGGAAGCCGCGGGCCACCCGCTCGATGGGTTTGCCGTCGATTCCCAACCCCTTGTATCGGATATGGGAGGGACGCTCGACCCAGCCCCGGAGACCGGGGACCGACAGGCAGCCTTCCCACCCGCCCTCGGTTGCGTCGGACAGGATTTCAATCTGCGGGTTGACCAGGACGGTCAGCGGGGCCGTGTGGTCGAAGGCCTCTGCTTCGGACAGACCCGGATCAGAACGCCCTGCCGGGGCCTGAAAAACGACCAGACGGATGGATTCGTGGACCTGGGGGGCGGCCAAGCCTGCCCCGTTGGCATCCATCATGGTTTCCACCATGTCCTCGACCAGGCGGCGGAGCTCGGGATCGGCCAGATCGGTAACCGGCTCGGCGACCTGGCCAAGCACCGGATGCCCCATTTTCGCGATTTTCCGGATTGTCATGGGGCAGATATGAGCCTTGCCGCCGCACCCGGCAAGGGTGGACAGAGCCGCATGTCTCTGGTAACTACGCGCCCTTCCGAAGGGCTCACCCGAGCGGTTGAGCGCCTTTGACAAGCATCCAAGATTTCGACCCGGAGGTTTCCTTGCAGATCGTCGTGCGTGACAACAATGTTGACCAGGCCCTGAAGGCGCTCAAGAAGAAGATGCAGCGCGAAGGCCTGTTCCGCGAGATGAAGCTGCGCAACCATTTCGAGAAGCCGTCCGAGAAGCGCGCCCGCGAGAAGGCTGAGGCCGTCCGTCGCGCCCGCAAGCTGCACCGCAAGAAGCTGCAGCGCGAGGGCCTTCTGCCGAAGACGCCGAAGGTTGTGCGTCCCGGCCGCCCGTAAGCGTCCACCGCAATTGAATTCAGCCGCAGTTCCTGAAAAGGGGCTGCGGTTTTTTCATGCCTGCAGCTGAGGAAGAACTCTCAGATCCGCTTCGGCGGATTGATCAGGTCGCGCAGGAAGCCCGAGAAGCTCGCCGGCGTATCGGGGCGCAGCAGGTTCGCCCTGAAGACGCGGGCTACCAGCCTGATCAGCCACCACAGTGTCAGCAGGCTGACCACCAGAGAGCCCAGCACATCGATACCTTCGGGCGAGCTCAGTGAGCGCACCATCATCGTGAAAGGCGCGAAGAACGGCACGTACGAGGCAAAGCGTGCAAAAGCGCTCTCCGGCGCGTAGGCCACCACCAATGGCAGCATGCAGATGGGCATCGTCACCAGCGTCGCTGGCGCCACCACGGCCTGTGCGTCCGAGATCGAGTTGGCGGCGCTTCCGGCCGCCAGGAAGAATGCCCCCACCGTCAGGTAGGACAGGGCAAAGAAAACGGCGATCTGGAACACCTGGCCGGGATCGGAGAGGTTTTCCGTCAGCTCGCGCACGATAACCTTCGCCGAGGGGAAGAACACGTCGACCGTGCTCGTCACGGTGACGATCCAGACCGTCACCAGGAACAGCGCGAGCAGGAGGCCGGTGAAGAGCTTGCCGGCCATCAGCGTTTCCGCCCTCACGCAGGACAGGAGGAGCTCAGCCACGCGATTGCTCTTCTCTTCCACCAGGGCCATGACGACCATGTTGGCGGTCATGAACAGCGCGAAGAACAGCATGAAATAGACAATGTTGGCGCCCAGCACGCGCAGCTGGCGCAAGCCGGTCACGGCGCCCAGGCTTTCGGGATCAGGGTCCACGGACTCGATCTGGGTGGCGGCATTGAGGATGCGATCGGTGCTGTCGGGCGGGACGTAAAGCTCTTCCGCGGTGCGTCGCTTGAGTTCCTGGTCAATTGCGATGCGCAGGAACTCCCTGAGGCCCGGGCGGTTGAGGTCGTCGGACAGGTAGGTCGCGTACTCGCTGCCGTCCAGGATGCCCTTGGGAAGCACCAGGATGGCCCACAGATGAACCGGTCCGAGGGGGCCGCGTGTCAGGCGTTCCGCCGACAGCCAGGGCTTGGCTGCCTTTGCGAGGTCCGTCGCTCCTTCCAGTTCCTCCGGCAGCTCAATGCGGATGAACTGGTTGCGAGGCTCGGCAAAGCGCGGCGCGCCGGGCTTGAGGTAGGCACGCAGCTCAATGAAAGTCGCTGAAATGCCACCCCTAGCCTTGAGCTTCTGGACGGCGGCCAGGCTGTTCGGGTCGGCGTCGAGCATCAATGACGCGAGGTCCGGGTTCTTCGCGCGCAGACGATCCTCGTCCGCGTGCTCGGCCGCGTATTCGTGCAGGGCGAACATGCCGCGCACGAGGCGGTCGTGCTCGAGCGCGGCATCGATGACCGGGAGCAACTGGCCCGTCTGGTCGACAACAGCAAAATGGCGCATCGGAGCGCCCAGCAGGGCCAGCTGGCTCTGCGAGGCGTTTGGCACCCACCCCACCAGCAGCAAATAGAACAGCGGCAACATCACGCCCAGCAGGAACGGGCGAGAGGTCACATGCTGCACGAAGCCGTGCCAGGCAATGATCCAGATCGGCCTCATGGTTCGAGGCCCTCCGCATTTCCACCAGCGAGATACACAAAGATCTCATGCAGGGGGGGCGCCGAGGTGTCGAAGCGGGTCAGCTTCACCCCATGCTCGAAGCAGGCGGCCAGGATCGTCTGGGGATCCGTACCCGCCGCCAGGTAGACTTCCCAATAGGTGACACTGCCGTGCGGAGGCAGGATCTTTGACACGCCCGGCACGTTGCCCAGGAATGACAGGTCATTCGGGGACTCAAGCTTGACGCTGCGTGGCACCACTGCGCGGGCTTCCTGCAACGTTCCGTCGAAAGCCTTGCTCCCCTTCACGATGATCACGAAGCGGTCGCAGAGGCGCTCCGCGTGGCTCATCGTGTGCGTCGAGAACAGGACCGTGGCGCCGTTCCGGGCCAGCTTGCGGATCGCGGCTTCCAGTTCGTTCTGATTGATCGGGTCCAGACCCGAAAACGGCTCATCGAGAATGACGAGGGAAGGTTCGTGGGCGATCGCGGTTGCGAGCTGGATTTTCTGCGCCATACCCTTTGATAGGGCCTCGATCTTGCGATCCCTGACGTGGGCCAGGCCCAGCTCTTCGAGCAGTTCGTCCGCTCGACGGCGGGCCTTTCCTGCCCACAGTCCCTTGAGGCGGGCAAAATAGACAATCGTGTCGAAGGCCGTCATGCGCTTGTAGAGGCCGCGCTCCTCGGGCAGGTAGCCAATCCGGCGCTGGACCGAGCGCCCTGGCGGCTTGCCGAAAATGGTGATGGTCCCCTCCGTGGGGGCCGAGATGCCGAGGATCATGCGCAGGGTGGAGGTCTTGCCTGCCCCATTGGGACCCAGAAGCCCCACAATCTTGCCTTCAGGCGCAGTGAAGCTGACGCCGTTCACGGCGCAAAAATCGCCGTAGCGCTTGGTCACGCCCGTCAGTTCAAGGACAGAATTGCCCATTACCCCACTACCCCGACGCCACAGAACCACGCCGGGTGCTCCGAGATCAACACCCGGATCGTGCGCTTAATCGCGCATGGTTAGCGATGGCTGTTCAGTGCGGGAAACGGCTGGCGCTGCGGTGGCCGGTCACGATCTTCCAGTCGCCGTCGCGTTCAGCGAGGGTCAGGGTCATGGTGCCTTCAAATTTCAGTGAAGACTGGCCATTGGCTGCCACCGTCTGGGTGTACCTGAAGGCCGCGACAGCGGACTCGTCGGTCAGCATCGAGATCTTCATGTCATAGGCTTCGAAGTGCGACTCCGGGAAGCCATTGAAGTAGTTGGTCAGTGCGGCCACTGCCGCCGTCTTCGTCTCGTGGACGACCTCGCCATTCTCGATCCAGAGGAACCCCTGCTCGTCGGCGTAAAGCTCGCCCGCCCCGGGTGCATCGTGGGCATTGATCTTTGCCACGTACTGCTCGATGGCCGCCTTGGCCTCGGGCGCCACTTCAGGTGCCGCAGAACCGCTGCCCGTCGGAGCGAACGGATTCTCGCAGCCAGCGAGCATCAGCGACCCTCCAATCACGGGAATGAGCAACAGGCGGCGGAGTTTCATGCTGAAAGTTCCTCGGGAGAAGAGGCACTATTCCTAGCGCGGGGAAAGCATCGTGTCAGTAGCGAGTATCATGCAACCCTTAAGTCAGGGGAGAGTTAATATCGCCGCGGACCGTCCGTGCCTCAGCCAAGCGACTTAACGATTTCCTCGGTCATTTTCTTTGCGTCCCCGAAGAGCATCATCGTGTTGTCCCGGAAGAACAGTTCGTTCTCGACGCCCGCATAGCCTGATCCCATGCCGCGCTTGATGAACAGGACCGTCTTGGCCTTCTCCACGTCAAGGATAGGCATGCCGTAAATGGGGGATTGCGGATCGGTCTTGGCAACCGGGTTGGTCACGTCATTGGCGCCAATCACGTAGGCCACGTCTGCCTGCGGAAACTGGCTGTTGATGTCCTCGAGTTCGAAGACCTCGTCGTAGGGAACGTTGGCTTCAGCGAGGAGCACGTTCATGTGGCCCGGCATGCGCCCAGCCACGGGGTGGATGGCGTAGGAAACCTTCACCCCCTCCTTCTTCAGCTTGTCTGCCATTTCGCGAAGGGCATGCTGGGCCTGGGCCACCGCCATGCCATAGCCGGGCACCACGATGACGGAAGACGCATTCTTCATGATGAAGGCTGCGTCCTCGGCCGAACCCTGCTTGATGGGCCTCGTCTCCTTCTTGCCGGCGGGGCCGGCCGTTTCACCGCCGAAGCCACCCAGGATGACCGAGAAGAAGCTGCGGTTCATGCCCTTGCACATGATGTAGCTGAGGATCGCGCCGGAGGAACCGACAAGGGCACCCGTGATGATCAGCGCGGAGTTCTCAAGCGTGAAGCCGATGCCTGCCGCAGCCCAGCCGGAATAGGAATTCAGCATCGATACGACGACGGGCATGTCTGCACCGCCAATCGGAATGATGAGCGTCACGCCGAGAACGATCGACAGGATGGTGATGGCCCAGAATGCCCAGGTCGCGGAGCCATTGCTGGTCACGAGCAGCACGATCAGCGCCACGATTGCGACGCCGATCAGGATGTTGATCAGGTGGCGTGCGGGGAGGAGGATGGGAGCGCCCGACATGTTGCCATTGAGCTTTGCAAAGGCGATGACGGAGCCGGAAAAGGTGATGGCGCCAATTGCCACTCCCAGCGACATCTCGATCAGAGACTGCATGTGGATATGGCCAGGCTCGCCGATGTGGAACGCCTGTGGTGCATAGAGGGCGGCGGCGGCCACAAAAACGGCCGCCAGGCCGACAAGGCTATGGAATGCAGCCACGAGCTGGGGCATCTGCGTCATGGCAATGCGTCGAGCGGTGATCGCACCGATGATGCCGCCGACCGCCATTCCTCCGAGGATCAGGCCCCATGTCAGCGCGTCTTCAGGGCTGGAAACGGCAAGCGTCGTCAGGATCGCAATGACCATGCCGGTCATGCCGTACTGGTTTCCGCGGCGGGATGATTCCGGGCTCGAAAGCCCGCGCAGCGCCAGGATGAAGAGCACGCCCGAAATCAGGTAAAGCAATGCGGCCAGATTTGCATTCATGTGTTTGCCCGATCCTGGTTATTCACGCGGCGCATCGAAGAACCCGGCACGAAGCAGGCCAATGCCTGCCCCGGCCATCCAGATGGCGATGAGTGCGACAATTGTTGAGAAGCCGAATTCCTGCCGGAAGTGCAGGATGAAGGCACAGGCGAACATCGCAAAGCCTTCCCACAACAGCAGCGATGCAATGATGCGCGACTGGGCACTGTCCTGCATCGCAAAGTACCGCGCGGCGATCATCTCGCCGAAGGCCACGACGGCCAGGCCGGCTGCGATGGCATCGGCGAGTGAAATGACAGCGTCCACCGTCGTGCCCTATTTCTTTTCTTTCTTGCGGTACATCGCAAGCATGCGCTGGGTGACGAGAAATCCGCCGAAAATATTGACGCTGGCGAGGATCACGGCGAGGACGCCGAAGATCTTCGAAAGCCATCCGCCATCGCCCGCGGCTATCAGGTCAACACCGACGGCCAGCAATGCGCCGACAATGATCACCGACGAGATCGCATTCGTCACCGACATCAGCGGCGTATGCAGAGCCGGCGTCACGCTCCATACGACGTAGTAGCCAACGAAAATGGCGAGCACGAAGATCGACAGGCGGAAGATGAAGAATGTCGTTGCGACGGTTTCTGGATCGAGCGCTTCCATGTCCGTACTCCGTTAGGCCTTCAGCGCCGGGTGAATGACTTCCCCATCGCGCGACAGGCAGGTTCCCTTGATGATGTCGTCATTCCAGTCAATCTTGAGCGACTGAGTGGCCTTGTCGACCAGGGGCGAAATGAAATTGAACAGGTTGCGCGCATAGAGCGATGACGCGTCTGCGGCCAGGCGGCCAGCCAGGTTGACGGCGCCCACAATCTTCACGCCATTGACCTCGACGGTCTCGCCAGCCTTTGACAGGGGGCAATTGCCGCCCTGCTCTGCCGCGAGGTCGATGATGATCGAACCCGGCTTCATGGTGCGCACCATTTCTTCGCTCACCAGCACAGGCGCCGGCCTTCCGGGGATCAGCGCCGTGGTGATGACGACGTCCTGCTTGCGAATTGTTTCCGCAATCAGCGCCGCCTGCTTCTTCTTGTAGGCGTCGCTCATTTCCTTGGCATAGCCGCCAGATGTTTCAGCCTGGCGCGTTTCCTCGTCCTCGACCGCGACGAACGTTCCCCCCAGGGACTGCACCTGCTCTTTCGTGGCGAGGCGCACGTCGGTGGCAGACACGATGGCGCCAAGGCGCTTTGCGGTCGCGATGGCCTGCAGGCCCGCCACGCCGACACCCATCACCAGCACGCGCGCCGCGGCGATGGTGCCTGCTGCCGTCATCATCATCGGGAACGCACGTCCGAACAGGGCTGCAGCGTCGATCACGGCCTTGTAGCCGGCGAGATTGGACTGAGACGACAGAACGTCCATGGATTGCGCGCGGGTGATGCGCGGCATGAACTCCATGGCGAAGGCATTCACGCCCTGCGTCGCGCACTGTCCGACCATCGTGCGGTCCGCGTACGGCGCCATGATTGCAGCAAGCAGAGCCCCCTTCCGGAGATGCGGCAACTCCTCCGATGTCGGCCTCTGCACCTTGAGAACGATGTCGGAGGACAGCGCGTCACGGGACGACCCCAGCGTGGCGCCGGCTGCGGCGTAGTCGGCATCCGCGATGTGCGCGCCGGCTCCGGCCCCCGCTTCAACAACGATCTCGAGCCCGAGAGACTTGAACTTCTTCACCGTTTCAGGCGTCGCGGCGACACGCGTTTCGTTCGGACGTGTTTCCTTGGGAATTCCGAGTTTCATGCATCCTGCCGACGTTGGGGGAAAAAGACTTCAAACCGGGCAGTTCAGGCTCAGGTAAACATGTAGGCCAGGAAAATGAGCAGGAGCGTGCAGCCAACGATTCCCACCTTCGTCATTGTCCAGAAGAGACCGAACGTCGCCTGCTGCTCACGGATGTCCATCGTGCCGCGCTTGTAGTCGGATTTGGGTGCTGCTGCCATTGCTGTGTCCTTCATGAATTCAAGCAAAACCAAGATTGACGCGGAATATATCAATCAAGACGAGTGGAGCAACCGCAGTTTTGTGGGCTTTTTGTCCCGAAGGGCCGCGAGCCAGCCATTTCTAAACGCGGCGCGTTGGTAATGAGTGGTTCCAATCCGCCAGAAGGGCGCGCAGGGCCGCCACGAAAGCAAGCGGCTGATCGAGCATGACATGGTGGCGGGCCTGCGGAATTTCGATCACCGGCGCGGCGTGCCCCAACAGGCTGAACATGTACTCACCCACCTCGGGAGGCATCAGAACGGAGTTTTCCCCGCGCATGATGGCGATCCTGCAGCGCGTGGTCCGGAGACATTCGGCCGTGTCCCCGATCGAAAACCTCGAGGACCAAAGCGATGGATCAAACTTCCAGGTCAAACCGCCTTCCACTTCCTTCAGCGACTTCCGGGCGATGAAGTCAACGATGTAGTCATTCTCGCAGGGCTGTTCGGGCGCGAGCCGAAACCTCGACAGCGCCTCCGTCAGCGACGGATAGATCCTGTGGGGCCTCGCCTCGCGGTGTGGCGGCCCTCCCGGACGGTCCGGCGGGTTCACCGGCGAATCCACGATGACGGTTCCCGCAAGCCGCTCTCCGTGACGCGCGCCTGCGAGTATTGTCGCGAAGCCGCCAAAAGAATGCGCCACGATCACGGGCGGCTCGGCGTTCGCGAACATGCCTGCATCGGTTGCAACAGCCAGCAATTCCTCGACGAAGAAGTCCATCTGGTACCGGGACCGGTGCGTTGAATCTCCCATGCCGGAAAGATCGAGCGCTGCAACGTTGTACTCGCGCGCCATGAAGGGCGCGACGAAGCTCCACCAGTAGGCGTGTGCACCATTTCCGTGCACGAGGAGGAGCCCTGGCTTGGAGCGGTCGCCCCAGCGCAGGTAGTGAATGTCAGCTCCCGCGGCCTTGACGCGGTGGCTCTCGCTTTGGACCCGGATTGCGTTCTCGAACCATTCCGGCCCTGTCACGCGTGCGCCTTCATACCGGGCCAGAGGTCCCAAACCTGAGGATCCGGACATGTCAGGCCTTGCGCCTAGGCGGGCGAACCCCAAGCGCCTTGAAGACGCCCGTTGCCGACATCACGGTGCGGTCTCCACACCAGATACGTCCCGTGACAGTGAAGATGTCATCATCTCTGCCCGTGATCACACCTGTCCCCTCGACCCAGTCGCCGACCTTCGCCGCCTCGACGAAGTCAGTGACCATGCGGACGGTGACCCAATAGCGGTTCTCCTGCAGCGAAATCGCGTGCCCCAGTGCCATGTCGGCAAATGCCATCAGCATTCCGCCGTGGCAATTCTTCATTCCATTGGTGTGTGATTCGGACACGAGGAACGCCCTGGTGTAGGACTTGTCGGCGTTCACGCGCTCGTACATGGGACCGATCTGCCGGCCAAAACCCTGGAACCAGTTCATGCGGGTATAGCCCTCGGGTATTTCGGGGACATTTTCTTCCAGGAGATCGTCTGTCATGGCGCAGCCACCCTCGGTTCGTGGCGCCATTCAAGCCAAGCGCCATGCGGATTGCAATCAGCAAGCACGACAGACTCGCTACTGCCGTTTTCGTAGCGTGAAACTGTCAGCGGATGCTCATTGGCAGCCCATTCGACGGACACCCTGAAGATCGGGCGCACCACGGAGAGATCCAGAAGCGTGCGGTGAAGCCGCTCACGCATGGCCGTGGAGAACTGGTAGGTGACGAAGGAGTGATAGACCACGGGCGTGCCATTGGACGGCAATGCCTGAATCTCAGGCGCCAGAAGATCCAGCGCGTCGCCGAAACGCATCTTCACCGGATACGCCATCGCTGTCCTTATCGCGCCTTCGAGCCTTGCAAAACGCGGGGTCAGTTCGGGAAAGATCAGCGCCCGCAGCCATAACCGGTCATCGGGATTTGCGAGGTCGACGGGATTAAGCTCCAGGCCCACCTTGCTGGCAACGACGGGCATCGGGTCTGACAGTGAAGGGACGCGGCCACCACGCAGTTCCGTTGTCAGCGGCAACAAGGCATCGCGCGGCGTTCTTGCCAGCACAGTCTTGCCGTCGCGCACGAAGCTGTAGGCATAGTGGTTCCAGTTCAGGTTCAGACCGGCGCTTGGACCGATCTCCACCATGTGAAGCGGTCCTCCCGTTTCCCGCGCCACGTGATCGAAAGCCGGATACAACGATGTGCACCTGGCCACCTCATTTGTGTTGGTAATGCGAGAGCCGACAAGGCGCGAGACCTCTTCCTCATGCTCGATGCAGAAATCCCGAAACAGACTGAAGGCATCGGATGAGGGTTTCGCCCCGGGATGCAGGTCCGGGTAGTGCTCCGCGAGGCGGTGCGCCTTTCCCTTGAGCAGCAGGAAGTGGACAGACGCAAGGATCAGGTTCGCCTGTGGCTGACCAGGCTTTGCGTGGGCAGCGATGCGCCGCAAGCGTTCGTCATCGCGGATCTTGAGCGCGAGATCGCGGTACAGGGGCGAACCGATGCGCGCTGCCTCGGCGGAAAACAGGCTCCAATAATCATTATCCTGCATGACCGACCCTCACTCTGGCAGCGGCACTCCGGCAGTTTCAAACGCCTTCTTCTGCCGCTTCGTGACTTCGGCAAGCGAGAAGTTCGCAATCTCTTCGTTGAAGAAGCGATAGAAATTCATCTCCGCCTGCAGATGCAGGAAGACGGCGCCGAGCCCGATCGCGGCCCTGTCCATGAAGACGAACTCGCGGGGCGGCTTCACGGGACCGAGTTGCTTGAGCAGCTGATGAACCTGGAAGGCTTCCTTTCGCCCGTAGGCTGAAGGCTCCACGCCATCGGCAACCGTGCGCACGCGGTCATCCAGCATGGGCGCGTAGATGAAGCGCGCCCAGATGTTCAGCGCTTCAATCAGTTCCTTCTTGAGGCTGCGAAAGCCCCAGGTTTCGTACGCGTGCACAGCCAGCGCGTCATCGTTCTTCAGCAATGCCGTGTAAAGGGAGATGACGCCCTCCACGAATTTCGGCCGGAAGGTGCGAATGCAGCCATAGTCGAGCAGGTTCAGATCGAGATTTTCCCTGATCGTGTAGTTGCCCAGATGCGGGTCGCCATGGATGGCCGCGTAATGGCTGAAGGGGTGCCACCATGCCTTGAACATGGTTTCGGCGATCCGGTTGCGGTCGCCGAGCGAGCGCGACTTGAATTCAAGAATCGGGCGCCCCGTGATCCAGGTCATGGTGAGGAGGCGGCCTGTCGACAGCTCACCGATCACTTCCGGAACATGGACCGAAGGCGTGCCTGCCAGCATGATGCGGTAGAGCGATATGTGGGACGCTTCCCGCCGGTAGTCCAATTCCTCGCGCAGGCGCGCACCCACTTCGTCAGCCACTTCCGACGGATCGATAGCCCGATCCATGCGCCGATAAAGCGAGAACAGGATCTTGAGCTGTGCGAGGTCGGCTTCCACGGCAGACGCCATGTCGGGGTACTGAAGCTTGCAGGCCAGTTCCCTGCCCTTCTTGTCGACGGCCTTGTGGACCTGCCCGAGCGATGCCGCGGCTGAGGCCTCGCGCTCGAAGGATTTGAACTTTTTTTCCCAGTCCGGGCCAAGCTCCGCGCTCATGCGACGGCGCACAAAGGGCCAGCCCATCGCGGGCGCCTGCGTCTGCAATGTCGCGAGTTCAGCCGCGAAGTTTGCCGGCACCACATCCGGTACCGTTGACAGCATCTGGGCGACCTTCATCAGCGGGCCCTTCAGGTTGCCCAATGCGGCCTTCAGTTCAGCCGCCTCGACCTTTTCGTCCCGCTCTATTCCGAGCATGCGAGAGCCGGCCATGCGCGCGGCAGCGCCGCCCATGGTGGTGGTCACATTCGCGTAGCGTTTCAACCGCCGGCCCAGCGTGTTCTTTTCATCGGTCATTCTGACGCCATTGTATGGCAGACGCCCCGCAACGCTTCAATGTTGATTGGGGTCTTCAATCCTACGGCGGTCATGTTCCGCAGAATGTCTGGAGGACCCTTTCTTCGGGCTTCGGCGGCTGTGCGTAAGCCTCCATCCCGTCCTGCTCCTCGAAGGGGCGGAGCAGCAGTTGCCGGAGCGTGTGAAAGAGGGCGAAGTCGCCTTCATTCGCGCGGCGGATCGCTTCCTCGATCCTGTGATTGCGAGGAATGTAATGCGGGTTTGCGCGGCGCATGGAGGCCGCACGGGCTTTCGCAGAACCTGTCTCCGCTTCGATCCTGGGCTTCCAACGTGATATCCAGGCATCGATGACGGCGGCGGGCTTGAACAACGAACGAAACTCGTCCGATGCTTGCTCGTCTTGCGCAACGGCAGCAAGCTTGCGGAAGGCCAACGTGAAATCGGCTTCGCCCTTGTGCATCGCCTGCAACAGTTCCTGCGCGAGCTCGAGGTCCCCTTCCTGCTCGCCTGTCAGGCCGAGCTTCGCCCGCATGCCTGTGAGCCACTCTCGCTCGAAAATGTCGGAGAAGGCCTCAATGCGCTCGGTGGCCAGCTCGATGGCCCGCGAGGTGTCTTCATCGATCAGCGGAAGGATCGTCTCGGCAAAACGGGCAAGGTTCCACTGCGCAATGGCCGGCTGGTTGGCGAAGGCATAGCGGCCTGCGTGGTCGATCGAGCTGAAAACCTTGGCCGGATCATAGCTGTCCAGAAATGCGCATGGTCCGTAGTCGATCGTCTCACCCGAAACAGTCATGTTGTCCGTATTCATGACGCCGTGGATGAAGCCCACGTTCATCCATCGTGCGA
>CAZYFM010000044.1:0-3215 GCA_964646885.1 uncultured Flavobacteriaceae bacterium | reverse complement strand
CGGGAGGTCGGAATTCCCAAGGCGTGCATGGCTTCGCTGACGATGTATTCGCGCAGCACGGGACCGAGCGCGGCCCGGCCATCTCCCCGGCGGGAGAATGGCGTGGGGCCGGATCCCTTCAACTGGATGTCTCGCCGCTGGCCCTGGATGTCGACGACTTCGCCCAGCAGGAGCGCGCGACCGTCGCCGAGCTGCGGCACGAAGTTTCCGAACTGGTGGCCTGCATAGGCGAGCGCAATGGGCTCCGCGTCGAGGGGCAGCCGGTTGCCGGAAAAGACTTCTGCAGCAGCTCCCTCCAGCGCTTCGGCCTCCAGTCCCAGTTCGCGTGCCAGCGACGTATTGAAGGCGATGAGGTTCGGGGCGCTGACGACGGTCGGTGCAACCGGCGCGTAGAAGCGCTCGGGCAGCCGTCGATAGGTGTTGTCGAAGCCGAGGCGGATCATGCTTGCGCTTTCCTTGCCGGGCTCAGGACTATACGAAATCCATTCATTTAGGTGCCGAACATTCCGCAAAGGCGGTGTCGAACTGGGTCTGGAATGTGTCCTGGTCGCGCCTCTGGTCGAGTGCCAAGGACCAGCCGTCCAGGGCGGCCTGAGACTTGGCGCAAGCACAGGACCTCCCCTTTTGCCGAATGGCCTCTTCGATGCCCTGCTGGCGCTGCTGAAGCACGGGCGGCATTGGCCAGGGCGTTGTCTCGGTCCCGGCCAAGGCTGCACGCCCTTTTTCCGAGAGTTGCACGGCCTCGTCCCAATTGCGCCCATAGCGAACCTGGAACCGGGCTTGTGCCTGGTACTCCCGCGCCAGGCAGGCACGCCAGGTGTCGCCGGTGATCTGTTCCTTGAGAAACGGAGTTACTTCGAAGGTCGAGCAGGATGGCAAAGCCAGAAGAAGGGTCCAGAAACAGCAGCGGCGCACTAAGGCTCGTAGCCTCCGTGCGCCGCGCTTCACCCCCTCGATGAGCTTTCCGGTGCCCCCAATCGCTTGCCCTGTGAGCAGAGCAACCCCCGCGAGCCGGACATCAGAAAAGCGAAATGAAACTCTCATTACGTCCTGCCACTTGCAAGCAATTGTGTCCGCCGCGCCTCATAATGCTCGTCTGCTGTGACTCGCACAACACATCCGGATCCGAGCGCTGGTTAAGAAAGCGCTAAATTGGCCCGAAGTGAAACGGCTTAAAGCGACTTTTACCCGGGTTGGGCCATGTTGTGCCGGGGTGAACCAACAAAAAAACAAAGGTGGCTTTCATGGCGCATACGACGCTCATCGTGGATGACGATCCAACGCAACGCCGGCTTCTGCAGGCGCAGGCCGAGAAGTGCGGGATCCAGGTGCTGACGGCGTCGTCCGGACAGGAAGCGCTTGATGTGCTGAACGGGCCGAAAGGCGCGCAGGTCAGCCTCGTGCTCCTCGACCTCGTCATGCCCGGCATGGGTGGGCTTGAAGTGCTCGCAGGCCTTCGTCCAACCCATCCGACGCTGCCCGTGATCGTGCTGACGGCCCAGGGCGGCGTAGATACGGCTGTCGCGGCCATGCGCGCCGGCGCCGATGACTTCCTGGTGAAACCCGCAAGCCCGGAACGCATCCAGGTCTCGATCCAGAATGCGCTGAAGGTGAAGGCCCTCACGGGAGAAATCCAGCGCCTGAAGAAGGTTTCGGAGAATCGCCTGTCGCTTGGGGACCTCATTGCCGAAAGTCCCTCGATGCGCACGGTGCTGCGCCTTGCAGACCGCGCGGCACAGTCGAACATCCCGATCCTGATTGAAGGCGAAAGCGGTGTTGGCAAGGAAGTCCTCGCGCGCGCCATCCAGGGTGCCTCCGACCGTGCCGGCAAGCCCTTTGTTGCCGTCAACTGCGGTGCGATCCCCGACACGCTGATCGAAAGCATCCTGTTCGGCCACGAGAAAGGCGCCTTCACCGGCGCCGTCGACAAGCACATCGGCAAGTTCCAGGAAGCAAATGGCGGCACGCTGTTCCTCGATGAAATCGGCGAACTACGACTGGACATGCAGGTGAAGCTGCTTCGCGCGATCCAGGAAGGCGAAGTTGATCCTGTCGGCGCCAAGCGGCCCGTGAAAGTCGATATCCGCCTCATCTCGGCGACCAATCGCAATCTCCAGCAGCAGGTTGCGGAAGGCAAGTTCCGCGAAGACCTGTTCTACCGGCTCAACGTGTTCCCGATGCAGCTGCCGGCGCTGCGCGAGCGTCGCGAAGACATTGCGGGTCTCGTTGAACTGTTCATCCGCCGTTTTGCGGTCGAAGAGAACAAGAAGATCGTCGGCGTTGACCGCGCGGCGATGGAGATGCTGAAGAACTACAACTGGCCCGGCAATATCCGCCAGCTTGAGAACACCGTGTTCCGCGCGGTCGTGCTGTGCGACGGCGAATGCCTGCGCCCCGGCGACTTCCCCCAGATTGCAAGCCAGATGGGCGTGACGGTCGAAACTTCAGGCAACGATACCGGCGTCGACCACATCCCGATCGCTGCGAACAGCAGCGACGTGCACGCCGTGGCTCCTTCGGTTGGCGACGTGGTGGACCAGCTCGTTGCTTCCGGCGTAAAGCTGACAGGCATCGATGGTCACCTGCGCAAGCTGGAAGAAATCGAACACGAGCTCATCCGCTTTGCGATCGAGAAGTATGACGGTCACATGTCCGAAGTGGCCCGCCGCCTCGGCATCGGCCGCTCGACGCTTTATCGCAAACTGCGTGAAATGGGCATTGACGACCAGCAGGCGGGGGCTGCCTGATCACTCGCTGATCGCTGACGCAAAATGCAAAGCGCGGACACTGTCCGCGCTTTTCTTTTGCCTTGAGGCTGGCTAGCTCGCCATTCCGAGCGCTGACATGTAGAGGTCGAGGAGTGCGTCGCGTTCTTCGCGCTCGTGGCTCTCCATTTTGCGCAGGCGCACGACCTGGCGCATGATCTTGGTGTCGAAGCCCTGGCCCTTGGCTTCGGCATAGACCTCCTTGAGGTCGTTGCTCAGCGCGGCCTTTTCCTCTTCGAGACGCTCGACGCGCTCGACCAGTGACTTGAGCTGGTCTTTGGCGAAATTTGGCTTGGCCATGGCAGGGATCCCGTTACTTGTCCTGAATACGCGACGATCAAGGGCGGGAAACCTAATCAGCGCTCAGGCCGCGATCAACCACACCTAGCCATGATTCTTGTGGGATAACTCGAATGCCTTCTTTTGCGCCTCGGACGCTTCGGTCTGATA
>CAZYFM010000043.1:0-24102 GCA_964646885.1 uncultured Flavobacteriaceae bacterium | reverse complement strand
GACGGCGGCCGCACCTGGGAGCACAACTGGCTCATGGACTGGAAGCGCGTGCGCTGAACGAACCCGATTCAACCAACGACGGGCTGGTGGGGAAGCGGCCTCAGCCCTTGTAGCAGCCCACGATGCCCGTGAACTTTTCTGCCTGCCGACCGACATCGGCAGCTGAAGGCACGCTCTCCGCAGGCGAGGGAACGATCGAAGCCTTGGCAGTCGCCGGCCGGGACCCGTCGCTCTTGGCGTAGCTGACATTGTTCGAGTCGAGGAACGTCCGCAGCACGGCAGCCTTCAGTGAAAAGTTCACGTTCTGGGAGATATCTCCCGTCGACTTGAGCTCCCGCGCGGCATTGAGCTTGGAGGTAACGATACCGATCACGCGCCCGGAGCTGTTGAGGACGGGGCCTCCCGAGTTGCCAAGCTGGATCGGCGCGGACATCTGGAAGTACCGCGTGTCATCCCTCAGACCCGAAAGTGCCGTGACCGAGCCCTTTGTGAGGTTGCCCGCGCTCGATAGCTGCCCCAGCAGGGGATAGCCGAACACGATCACGTCGTCGCCCGCGCGAAGGCGGTCTGCATCCTCGAACACGGCGGATGAGGCAGGCTTGTCGCTGACACGCAGCAGCGCCAGGTCATTCATGGGATCGCTGGCCACGACCGTCGCGGACGTCGAGTCGCCGCCGTTCAGCAGGAACGAGACAGCGCCACACTGCTGTACCACATGGTAGTTCGTGACGATGGAGCCGGCCTTGTCGACGACGAAGCCTGTCCCCGTGCGCAGGAGCTGGATCCCGGAGCCGCCTTCCTGTGGCTTCGCATCAGCTGGTGCCGGTTGCGGTGTCTGCACGTTCGCTGGCGCGGCAGCCTGCATCTGGGACAGGCGGGCCTGGGCTACGTCCGGAAACTCGAACCCGTCGCAAAGGCTGATCACGGCGCCCTGGCATCGATGGCTTGCCTTGTCCGAGTTCGAGCGGTCGATCGAGCGCTGGTAGTACTGCCGGGCGAGGTCCATTTCGCCCAGCCCTTCGGCCGCTCGGCCGAGATAGTACCAGTTCAGGTCGTTGTTGATGCCTTTGCGCTGGATGATGTCGGCGAGCTCGCGCCACTGGCCAGCGGCCAGATGTTCATAGGCGGCATCTCGGTAAAGTGCCCACTCCGCGGCTTCGAGCGTGCCCATCGGGAGGCTGACATTGCCGCCCCGGAATGCATCGAACCGGGCCATGGCGGCCTGGTCGGTCTTGTTCACTGTTGAGGTCGCGCACCCGGCCACCGCCAGGACTGCAGCAAGAAGAGATACGAACCGCACGAATTCGCCCCGCCGAATTAGACGCCTGCGGCCCCCACAGCCCCCGGCAGGAGAATTAATAAACCGATTTTCGCCTGCAGGCTAGAAGCACCTGTGGTTGAAGTCCGCAGAATTTCGCGGAACTACCATTGCAGGGGCTCGGCCGAGCCCATGGCGGCCACCCGGTTGGCGAGCGAAAGGGTCATCTGCGTATCCCGACCATAAATGTCGGTCCTGAAGTGCACGGTCCCATCGGCGTCAGCGAAGGCTGTCTGGTAGGACAGGACGACAGGCATCGGGTCCTGGAGGCGGATGCGCTGGGTCTTGCCCGAGTTGATCGCGCTGTCGACGGCCCCCCGGTCCCAGTCCGAGTTCCCGCGCAGCAGCTCCACCGCGAGGTCTACCGGCCGTTCGAGCCGGACGCAGCCATGGCTGGCGGCCCGCTCGGGATCGGTGAACAGCTGCCGCGAAGGCGTGTCATGCAGATACACAGCGTAAGGATTGGGGAAGTCAAACTTGACCTGGCCAAGCGCATTCCAGGGGCCGGGCTCCTGGATGAGCTGGTCCTTGAACCAGTACATGTGGTTCTTTTTCAGGTACTTCGGGTCGCGCCGGATGTGCGGCTTGATCTCGTTCATGATGATGGAGCGGGGAATGTTCCATTGCGGGTTCAGCACGATTGAGTCGATGACGCTCGAAAGCTCGGGCGTTTCGTGCTTCGGCGCGCCGACCACGACATTCATCTTCAGGTGGGCAAATCCGTCCCGGTAGAGAACGGCTGTTGCAGCGGGCAGGTTGACCTCCACCCGCGTGGCAGGCATGTCGCGCAGCGAGATCCTCAGCCTCTCGAGGTTGAGGGAAATGCTGGCAATCCGCTCGCTGACGGAAATGTTGAGCCGCTGGATCGTCTTGGAAGTCAGCTCACCATCGGCCTTGAGACCATTGCGCCATTGGAAGCGGATGATGCCCTCACGCAGTTCAGCGTCGAGGCGCCCTGAACCATTGTCGCTGGCGAGATCGCCTTCGGCGTGAAGGCGCCGACGCAGGGCTTCGATCCCGCTGCGGGTGCGCCCGCGCGCCTTCGAGAGGGAGGCGGGCAATTGTTCCCAGCCACCATGCTCGGCGATCTGCCGATAGCGGGCGAGGGCGTTCTGCAATTGGACATAGGCCGGATACTGCGGTGCCAGACCCGTCATCCATTCACGGACCGACGACGTGTAAAGGGCATCCATGAGGCCGTCCATGATCTCCTGCGCCGACAGGCGGTCAGCAGGGTCATCCGGATTCTTTTCCGCGGTCCAGCCCAGGCCGCCGCTGACATACTTTGCATACTTCAGGGCTGCATCCGTGAGCAGGACGTCGCGGACCGTGGCTTCATCCGACGAGGCCGGTGACCGAGACCAGTCAAAGGTACCGGCATGGAAGAGTTCGGGAGCCAGTCCGTGATCCGCCGAAGCCCGGATCACGTCCATCACCTGTTCCGCGTTCTGTGTGGACCAGGCGCATTCCGGACCATGGGAGTCATAGAACCGGCGGACGGCAGGCAGGTCCACGAGTTGCAGCAGGCGAACGCTGTTGAGCGTCCGCGACATCTCCGGGCACGCCGGCGCGCCGCGTGAGGTGGTGGGTTCGTACCCGGGTTCGTCAGGGTAGGTCTGGGCGTCGACCTGTTGCGGCTGGGCGGGTGCCGGTGACACAAAGGCCGTGAAGGCGATACCGGGTACCGCAAGCGCGGCCAGGACGACAGGTCGGACAAGCCAGGAACGCATGGCCCGCATCATTTTTTGTACCCCGAAGCAGAGCGGCAGACCGTACAACAAATCAGTGATTCTCAATAGTAAATCCGCCTGTGGATGAATGGGGAAGGTCTGGGCACGCAGAAATTGTCCCGCCGCAATGATTGCAGCTTTGGGACATAAATCGGTCACCATTGAGGGCAAGTGTCACCCTGACCTGAAATCCGCATTTTTTCTTTGACCGATATGCTAACAACCGCTTCGGTTCTTGAATAGACTTGGACCAGAAATTCCACTCCGGGGACAATTCATGTCACGCTTGATGATCGTGCTGGCCGTTGTTGCTGCACTGATTTGCTCGATCTTTGTTTCAAGCCGTTGGTTTGCCCAGTCGGGCACGGCAGTATTTGAAGACGAAGGCAGCTTCATGCTGGGAGGCGGAAGCGACACCTCGCTGACGCCACCGTCTTCCGGGGACACGACAGCGACGCCCATCACGTCGACGCCGGAAAAGCCCGCACCCTATTTCGCTTTCCGGAGGCTTGAGGTCCAGACGTCCGGCGAAGAGCCCGAAGCCTGTCTCGTGTTCACGCGCAAGCTCGATGGCAGCGGCAAGGTGAAGTACGAGGACTATCTGAAATTCGACCCCGAGGTGACCTTCGCGCTGCGTGTCACGGAAGACCGTCTGTGCATTCAGGGCCTCGCATTCGGCGAAACCTACACGCTTGAACTCAAGGAAGGCCTGCCGGCCGTTGGCGAGGAAAAGCTGACGAAGTCCGAATCTTTCCCCGTTGAACTCCGCGACAAGCCCTCGCTGGTGCGCTTCGGCAATGGCCTTGTTCTGCCACGTGATACAGCAGATGGCGTTCCCATCACGACCGTCAACGTCGCCCGTCTGGACATCAAGGTGATCCGCGTTGGCGACCGCCTGCTGTCGCAGCTCCAGACCGGTGTCGTCGACCAGCGCGAATTCTATGAGTACGACCGGGACACGATCGAGAACGAGCAGGGCCAGCTTGTCTGGGAGGGTCAGCTGTCCGTTCCGAACAACCGTCGCAATGACGAGGCAATCACGCTGTTTCCGCTCCGCAAGGCGCTGAAGCAGACCCTGCCCGGGGCCTATCTCGTGGTGGCCACGGACGCCGCAACGAAGACGGCGACTGATGAAAACGAAACCTGGAAGCCCTCATCCGCGCAGTTCGTCGTCAACACAGACATCGCCCTGACCAGCTTCCGCGGTCGCGACGGCCTGAATGTTTTCGCGCGCTCGCTGAAGACGGCTGAGCCGCTCTCGGGTGTCACGCTGGCTCTTGTTGCGCGCAACAACGAGGAACTCAAGCGCGTAACGACCGGAACGGATGGGCGCGCAACCTTCGACGCCGCACTCACGCGCGGGAAGGGCGGCTCCGAACCTGTGGTCATCATGGCCTACGGTGCCGGCGCTGACTTCACGTTCCTGGACCTGCGCCGCCCGGCGTTTGACCTGACCGACCGGGGTGTCGAAGGACGGACAAACCCGGACCAGATCGACGCCTACATGTACACGGACCGCGGCGTGTATCGCCCCGGTGAAACCGTGAACGTCACGACCATGCTGCGCGACCAGCAGGCCAAGGCCATCACCAACACGATGCTGACCTTCGTCCTGTCGCGACCGGACGGTCTCGAGGCCAAGAAGTGGACGCAGAAGAACCTGGTCGGCGGTGGTGTTCACGACCCGGTCACGCTCACGAACACGGCACCGCGTGGTCGCTGGCAGGTGGCCGCCTATGTCGATCCGAAGGGCGAACCGATTGGTCGCGTGGCCTTCGACGTTCAGGACTTCGTTCCGCAGAAGCTGAAGGTCGAGCTCAAGCCTGCGCAGAAGATCCTGCGACCGGGCGAAGTGGCTACGGTCAATGTGTCGGGCCGCTTCCTGTACGGAGCACCGGCGGCCGGCCTTGGCGGCGAAGGCACGATGACGATCACGTCGGACGCCACGCCTTTCGAGGAAATACCGGCACTGAAAGGCTTTGTGTTCGGCAAGGTGGACGAAACCTTCGAAGGTACGCAGGTCACCATGGCGGTGACTGAAACCGACGCGGAAGGCAAGACAACCGCGACGGCCGCGATCGACGCGCTGGCGGAAACAACGCTCCCGCTGCGCGCCGACATGACCATCTCGATCTACGAGCCGGGCGGACGCACGACGTCCGACCAGGTGTCATTGCCCGTGCGCACGCGGGACACGCTCATCGGCGTGCGTCCGGGTTTCGACTGGAACTCGGTGCAGGAAAACACGCCGGCAAACTTTGAAGTTCTCGCCGTGGATGAGGCGGGCAAGCAGAAGGCTGTGCGCGACGTCTCGTGGGAACTGGTCTTCGAGGATATCGACTATCGCTGGTACCAGGTCGACAACGACTGGAAGTACGAGCGCGTCGTCAATGACCGCATCGTGGCGGGTGGCAAGACCGATCTTTCCGCCTCCGCGCCGTTCAAGATCTCCAAGCCGCTGCCATGGGGCTCCTACCGCCTGACCGTGGCAGACGCGCAGAGTGGCGCCACCACGGCCTACCGCTTCTGGTCGGGATGGGGCAATGGCGCGGACAATGATCGTCCGGATCGCGTGGCCGTCCTCGCGGACAAGGACATGTATGCGTCCGGCGAGTCCGCCCGCATCAAGATCTCGCCACCGTCGGATGGCAAGGCGCTGGTGGTTATTGCATCCAACAAGATCCACATGACCAAGATGATCGACGTGTCGGCCTCCGGCACGACGGTCTCCATTCCGGTGTCATCGGATTGGGGCGCAGGCGCTTACGCGCTCGTCACGCACTACCGGCCGCTCTCGTCGGCGCAGACAAGGGCCCCCGTCCGCTCGATTGGCGTCGCCTGGCTGGCCGTGAACCCGGCACCGCGCACACTCGACGTGGCCATCAAGGCGCCCGAGAAGGTCAAGCCGAACCAGAAGGTCACGATCCCGGTTGAGGTGAAGGGCCAGAACTGGGGCGAGCCGGTCTTCGTCACGCTGGCGGCTGTCGACGAAGGCATCCTGCAGTTGACGGACTTCGAGTCGCCGGATCCGAACAAGCACTACTTCGGCAAGCGTCGCCTCGGCCTCGACATGCGCGATGACTATGGTCGCCTCATCCAGGCCGACCGTGCGGTGCAGGGTGAGCTGCGGTCAGGTGGTGACTCGCTTGGTGGCCGTTCGCTGTCGGTCGTACCGCAGAAGTCGGTCTCCCTGTTCTCGGGCATCGTCTCGGTGTCCAACGGGACGGCGAGCATCACGCTCGACATTCCCGACTTCAATGGCGAACTGCGGATGATGGCGGTGGCCTATTCCGGTGCCAAGGTGGGCCATGCCGACAAGCCGCTGACGGTCCGTGATCCGGTCGTTGCCGAAGTCGTGTTGCCGCGCTTCCTCGCGCCGGGTGACAAGATCATGGCGGCACTGAACCTTCACAACGTTGAAGGCGGAGCCGGCCAGTACACGGCCATCGTGAAGGCAGACGGCGCAGCGGCAAGCCCCGGCGGGCAGACCCGCGCGGCGACGGCCCTCGCGAAAGGCGAGCGCAAGCTGCTGATGGTGCCGGTCGAGGCCTCTGCTTCAGGCATTGGCAAGGTGGCCCTGTCGGTCACGGGTCCGGGAGGTTTCAAGGTCGAGCGGTCATGGCCGATCGAAGTGCGTGATCCGCAACTGCCCGTGTCCAGCGAGGAAACGGTCCTGATCCAGCCCGGCAAGGAGAACCGCTTCAGCAATGACATACTGGCCTCCTACAAGCCGGGAACGGCGAAGGTCGCCGTCACCGTCACGGGTGGCCGCGGCTTCGACGACGTGCCCGGCCTGCTGCGCTGGCTTGATCGTTATCCCTTCGGCTGCCTTGAGCAGACGACCAGCCGCGCGTTCCCCTTGGTCTACTACAACGACATGGCACTGCTCGCGAACGTGAAGCAGGACCGGTCGATCAAGGAGCGCGTGCAGGACGCAGCCTGGCGCATCCTCGACATGCAGACCTACGAGGGCAGCTTCGGCATGTGGAGCTCGATCTCCGGTGAAGCTGATGCCTATGTCGGCATGTTTGCGACAGACTTCCTCATGCAGGCCAAGGCGCACAACTACGTCATTCCGGAAGAAGGAATTGACCGTGCATTGAAGTGGGCGCGCAAGGCCGCGGGTTCCGACAGCAACGGAGACCTTGCACGTGCGTACGGCTTCTACCTGCTGGCGCGCGCCGGTTCGCTCAATCCGGGCGAACTCCGCTACTTCGCCGACAACCGCATCGCCGGCATGACCAACGCCTTCGCGCTGGGCCTGCTCGGCGCGGCACTGAACGAGATCGGTGACCGTTCACGTGCAGCACCGGCCTTCGCCAAGGCGCGCGAGATCGCGCTCGAGGCGACATCGGACAAGTACGTGACGGACAGCCACTATGGCTCGCTCCTGCGCGACGTGTCGGGCCTGACGGCCATCGCGGCCCGCGCGCAGCAGGCAAGCTTCGTGCCCAACCTCGTCACGCGCGTGCAGGGCTTCGATCCGCGCCTCAACTGGACCACGACCCAGGAAAAGGCATGGATGCTGCTGGCCGCGCATGAAGTGGAAGCGTCGACCCCGCCAGTGAATGTGGCGGTGACCGGCACTGAAGTGAAGCAGTCCGGCAAGGTACTGCGCTTCAGCCCGAGCCTCGCCGAGGTCAATGGTGGCATCACGGTCAGGAACAACGGCCAGAAGGATGCGTGGCGCATCGTTTCGGCCGAAGGCATCCCGGCCAGCCCGCTGCCGCCGGAAGGCAACGGCCTGACGCTGAACAAGGCGATCCTGACCATGTCCGGCCAGCTCGCCCAGCTCAACGCCGTCAAGCAGAACGACCGCTTCATCGTCCATGTGTTCGGCGAAATGAACGATAACCGCGCACGCCTGATGGCGCTGCTCGATCTCCTGCCATCCGGCTTCGAGATCGAAGGCGTCGTCCAGCGCAAGGAAGACGGGTCGACGATCTATCCGTTCCTGCCGGTCCTCGCGGTATCCAATGTGGCCGAGGCGCGGGACGACCGCTTCGTGGCGACATTCGACATCGGCTCGAACTACCAGCCGACGGATCCGAAGGAGATCGCCAAGCAGCGCCGTCCAACCTTCCACTTTGCCTACATCGTGAGGGCCACGGTGCCCGGATCCTACGTGGTACCGGCAGCCGTGGTTGAAGACATGTACGCGCCCGACGTTCGTGCCCGCACGGGCATGGGGCAGATGACGATTGCCGCACAGTAGCGAAAAGTCGGGACCAATGATGACCCTGCGCCACGCCATGGCGCAGGGTTTCCTTTCAGGGCTGTCACGGCGCCCGTCGCTGGTCATCGCCGCATTCGCGCTCATTGGGCTCTTCTTCTCGCTCGCGGTCCTTGATCGCGTTTTCCCGGTCGAGAAATCGCGCATCGATGACCGCTCGGTCATCGTGACGTCATCGAAGGGAACGCTGCTCAGGGCCTTCACGTCCTCCGATGGCCGGTGGCGGCTGCCCGTAAAGCCGGACGAGGTGGACAAGCGCTACATCGCAATGCTTCTGGCATGGGAAGACCAGCGCTTCCGCGAACACGCCGGCGTCGACCCGTTCGCGCTGCTGCGCTCGATGTACCAGCTTGCGGCCCACGCCCGTGTCGTCTCCGGCGCATCGACGATCACGATGCAGGTCGCTCGCCTCATGGAACCGCGCGAGCGGACACTTTTCGCAAAGTTCATGCAGGTCGCGCGCGCGCTCCAGCTCGACTGGCACTACAGCAAGGAAGAGATCCTCGAACTCTATCTCACGCTCGCGCCCTATGGCGGCAATCTCGAGGGCATTCGCGCGGCGAGCTTTGCCTGGTTCGGAAAGGAGCCCGGGCGGTTGACGATCGGAGAGGCCGCGCTGCTTGTATGCCTGCCGCAATCCCCGGAGCGGCGCAGGCCAGACCGTTTCCCCGAGATTGCCCGCAAGGCCCGCGACCGCGTGATCCAGACCCTCGCCGAGCGTGGCGTCATCACGGCCCAGGAAGCGAAGGACGCAATGGAAGAGCCTGTGCCGTCGAGGCGGCTTCGCTTCCCGTTCCACGCGCCCCATCTGGCCCAGCAGCTCTTCGCCGAGAATGCCGGCAAGGATCCTGTAATCACCACCACGATCCAGGCCGACATCCAGGTCAAGGCGGAAGACCTCGCGCGGCGAGAGCGCGCCTATTTCGACGACGACGCAAACGTCGCGGCGATTGTAGTCGAGAACGCGACCCGCAATGTCGTGGCCTATCTGGGAGGCGCGAACTTCTGGGCGCAGGCAGGACAGATCGACCTCGCGACCGCAACGCGCTCGCCGGGCTCGACCCTGAAGCCCTTCATCTACGGCATGGCCTTTGATGAGTTCATTGTCCACCCGCAGACCCTCATCGATGACAAGCCGACGGCATTCGGCGACTACGAGCCACGCAACTTTGACCGCGGCTTCCAGGGCACGGTGTCCATCGCCACGGCACTGCAGATGTCCCTGAACGTGCCGGCAGTGGCATTGCTGGATCGCGTGGGCCCGCTTCGCTTCGCAGCTGCCCTGCGTAATGCGGGCGCAACGCTGCATTTCCCGACCAAGGGGGCGCTGCCATCGCTTCCGATCGCGCTCGGCGGCGTTGGCATTTCGCTGCGTGACCTGACGATGCTCTATGCCGGCATACCGAACGGCGGCGAAGTGGGGCCGCTGAACCTTGTGCCCGTGACCGGTACCAGGCCGACGGAGCGGCTCTTCGGTGCCGCGCCCGCGTGGTACCTCGCCGAAGTGCTGAAGGAGGCAAACCTGCCTGACGGTTGGTCGATGGGGCAGGGCATCGAGCGCGCGCGCACGGTCGCCTTCAAGACGGGAACGTCATACGGATACCGCGACGCGTGGTCCCTGGGCTTCTCGAAAAAATACACCGTCGGTGTGTGGGTTGGCCGCGCGGACGGTTCGACGCGTCCGGGCCACATCGGACGCAATGAAGCGGCTCCCATCCTGCTCAAGCTCTTCGACCTCTTGCCGCCCGAGAGCAACGCGCCGGTCATGCCGCCGACCGATGCCTACTGGGTCCAGAACGCGGAGCAACTCCCGACCGGCCTCCAGCGCTTCCGCTCGAACTCGAGGCTTGTCGCGGGCCTGAAACGGGTCCAGCCGCCACGCATTTCCTTCCCGCCCAATGGCGCAACCGTTTCGATCTCCGACCGGGCGAAGCCTGAACCACTGCCGCTCAAGGCGCAGGGCGGCCGCGCGCCGCTGCAATGGGTCATCAACGGAACGCCCGTCGAGGACAGCAACAATCCCTGGTGGACGCCGGACGCAGAAGGCTTTGCCCAGATCACGGTTGTTGATGCCGATGGACGCAGCGATACGGCGCAGATCAGACTGAAGGCTGAAAACTGATCAGGGTTTCGCAGCGCCCATTTGTCACGCTGTGGTTTCGCGCATTGTACGCCCATAACGGAAATCCCCATTCCGTCACCGTTCGGCTGAAACATGAAACTCCCTGAACTCCCGAAGGAAGGCTGGCTGGAGCGACTGAGGTCATCCTTCGCTCCGGAAGAATCCGGCACAGGCATGACGACGGAGCTGGGCCGAAAGCGCGCGATCGCGCTGCTCTTCGTGTGCCTGATCGGGAATGGAATCGGCCAGACGCTCATGTTCGCGATCCTGCCGCCCTTGGCCCGCGATCTTGGGCTGAGCGAGTTCCAGGTCGGCTCGATCTTCGCTGTCTCCGCCACCATCTGGGTGTTTTCATCCGCTTACTGGGGCGCCAGGAGCGATCGAATGGGACGCCGCCCCGTGATCCTCATCGGATTGGCGGCCTTCGGCATCTCGACGATCAGCTTTGCCAGCGTGATGTCCTTTGGCCTGTGGGGCCTGCTGACGCCGCTTGCGACCTACGCCCTTCTGATCCTGTCTCGCTGCATCTTCGGCATCTTCGGTTCCGGCGCCTTTCCGGCGTCACAGGCCTACATTGCCGACCGCACGACGGCCGAGGAACGCACCGAGGGCATGGCGACACTGAACGCGGCGTTCGGTCTGGGCGCGGCAGTCGGCCCGGGCATCGGCGCAGCGTTGACGGTGTTTGGCGTGGTGGCTCCCATCTTCTTTGTAGGGTTCATTGGTCTGGCCTCAGCTGTGGCCATCTGGCTTCTGCTGCCCGAGCGCTCGGCGCCTCACCAGCGTCAGGAGATGAAGCCACTCTCGTGGCGCGATCCGCGCGTGTTGCCCTTTGTCATCTTCGCGGTCGTGCAGGGAACGGCAGGTGCTATCCCCATCCAGACGGTTGCCTTCATCATCCGCGACACGCTTCAGCTTGATACGTCCAACACGCAGCAGTTGGCAGGCGTGGGCCTCATGTGTTCGGCCATTGCGTCGCTGTTCGCGCAGTTCGTGCTCGTCCAGCGCTTCCGCCTGCGCACCAAGTTCCTGGTACATGCGGGGATCTGGATTGCCCTCGCGTCCAACATCCTTGTGATCCTTGCGATCATGTCGCCCAACTACGGGCTGATTGCCTTCGCGCTGGTCCTGTCGGGGCTGGGCTTCGGCATGCTTCGCCCGGGCTTCGCAGGCGCATCATCGCTGGCCGTGTCGCCGGATGAGCAGGGAGCAATGGCTGGCGTCACGGGAGGAGCGGGTGCGGCGGGCTTCATCTTCGCGCCGCTCATTGGCAATGCGCTCTATGGCTTGAACCCGACGCTTCCCTACATCCTGGGCACCATACTGATGGGGACGCTGCTGACGTACCTGTTGCGCAGCCGGACCCTGAAGGATGCGATCATCAGGGACCGGCAGGACCTGGTGACGCCCGATCCTCCGGCCTGAGACCTAGTTCATCTGCCGCAGCGTGAAGAGCAGGCTCATGGTGGCAAAGCCATCCTGCGGCACGCCCTGCTTCTTCTGGAAGGCGCGAATGGCCTCTCGCGATTTCTTGCCGAGCACGCCGTCAGGCTCGCCGACGTCGTAGCCGTTCTTGTCGAGCAGGGTCTGGAGTTCCAGCCGATCCGTGCGCGAAAGGATCGGGGATTCCCCGCGCGGCCAGGCCGTCTCGAAGCCTGGCCCACCCTCGAAGCGACGCGACAGCTGGCATATGGCCAGCGCATATGAGATCGCGTTGTTGTAGGCGAGCACGGCCTTGAAGTTCGGATAGGCGATGAAGGCGGGACCCTTGTAGCCGCCCGGGAACAGGATCGCGGCAGGCGCATCCTTGTTCACGCCTTCGCGCCCCTGCAGCGTCCGGCCATTCACGCGTGTGACACCCATGTTGGCCCATTCCTTGACCGGCTTCTCGATCGAGATATCCGCCAGCGAATGGTCGAAATTCTCCGGAACCTTCACCTCGTCAAAGCAGGGCGCATCCTGCTGCCAGCCCTTGTTCGACAGGTAGTTGGCAGTGGAATTGAATACGTCGGTCTTCGTGTCCCACAGGTCCCGCTTTCCATCGCCATTGCCGTCTTCCGCGTACTGGAGAAAGACGGTGGGAATGAATTGCGTCTGTCCCATGGCGCCGGCCCATGAGCCGATCATGCGTCTGGGCTCGATGTCGCCGGACTGGATGATCTTGAGCGCTGCGATGAGCTGCTCGCGCCCGAAGGACGCGCGCCGTCCCTCGAAGGCCAGCGTCGCCAGCGCTTCAATGACATTGAAGCCGCCGAGATTGTTTCCGAAGTTGCTTTCAAGGCTCCAGATCGCCGTGATGATGCTCGGCGGAACGCCATGCTTGTCCTCGGCACGGCCCAGGCTCTTGCGGAACTTGCGCATGTGCGCGCGCCCCTTCTCGATGCGGTCCGACGACACGGCGCTGTCCATGTAGTCCCAGATCGCCCGGCTGAACTCCGGCTGGTTCTCGTTCAGCTCGACCACGCGCGTGTTCAGCTTCACGCCGGCAAACGCCCGGTCGAACGTCGCAGCCGTGATGCCCTGGGAGAGGGCGTCCGCGCGGAAACTTTCCATCCATTTCCGGAACTCCGGGCTCCGGTCCACAGGATCGTCATAAACGGGAGCCGACATCCGGACCGTCGGGTCGGCACTTGCGGCATTTAGGCCCAGGGAAGCCGGGATCAGCGCCAGAACCAGGGCGGCGAGCCCAATTCGAACAATACTCTGCAAGGGGGGCACCTCGTTTACCCGCAAGCGATGCCATGAGGGGGGGCCGGAACGCAAGGGAATCGGCCACCGGCTGCACGCTTTGCGCGTTGACAACACGCTCCGGTCACACTATTGCTCCGCCCCTCAAATTTCAGCCCTTCTGGGGCTCACGTCGCGGGTTAATGGCAATGAAGATCCGGAATTCGTTAAAATCGCTGAAGGGCCGCGACAAGGACTGCCGCGTTATCCGCCGCAAGGGCCGCGTCTACGTCATCAACAAGAAGAACCCGCGCTTCAAGGCGCGTCAGGGCTGATTTCCAGCCTCTGGACTTCTTTGCAACCTAGCATCGCGAAGCTGCGTCGGGGATACTCCCGCGCATGCACATGCCACAACCTGATGCTGCAGTATTGGCGCGCCGCCCAGCCCTGATTGCTGCGCTCCGCCATCTCGTCCCCGACGGAATCATCGCCAGCCAGGACGCGCTCGTCGCCTACGACAGCGATGCTCTGACAGCGTACCGCCAGAAGCCGCTGGCAGTGGTACTGCCCACGAGTGCCGCGCAGGTTTCAGCCGTTCTCCAGCTCTGTTCATCCATGGGTGTCCGCATCATTCCGCGCGGCGCCGGAACCTCCTTGTCAGGCGGCGCCCTGCCGGTGGCTGATGGTGTCGTGGTCGGTCTTTCCAGGATGAACCGTATCCTCGAAGTGGATACCGAGAACCTCTGCGCCGTGGTGCAGCCGGGCGTGACCAACCTCTCCATCTCAAACGCCGTAAGAGACCTGGGTCTTTACTACGCGCCGGATCCCTCGAGCCAGGTCGCGTGCACCATCGGTGGGAACGTCGCGGAAAATTCAGGCGGCATCCACTGCCTCAAGTACGGTTTGACGACAAACAACCTGCTGGGCGTGGAGTTCATTCTGATGAACGGACAGCGCCTGCGCTTTGGTGGCAAGGCGATGGACGCTCCGGGGTTGGATCTTCTGGGTCTCGTCACGGGCTCGGAGGGCCTGCTCGGCATCGTGACGGAAGTGACCGTGAGGCTCCGCCCGGTGCCATCACGAACCGAAGCACTGCTGCTGGCCTTCAGGACAATCGAGGATGCGGGCGCCTGCGTGGCGGGCATCATTTCGAACGGCATCATCCCGGCGGCGATGGAGATCATGGATCGCTTCGCCATTGATGCGATCGAAGCCTATTGCGCGCCAGGCTATCCGGCAGACGCTGGCGCCGTCCTGATCGCCGAGATCGATGGCGTGGAGGCCGAGGTCGAGGCTGCCGCAATGCGCCTTGAGCAGATCGCCCGGAAAAACGGCCTGCTCTCATTCTCTCGCAGCGCAGAACAGGCAGACCGCGATCGCATCTGGGCAGGACGAAAAGCGGCCTTCGCCGCAGCCGGCCGCATTGCGCCCGACATGCTCTGCATGGATGGAACGATCCCCCGTCGCGAATTGCCCGAGGTGCTGCGCAGGATTGCAGGGATGTCCGAACAGTACGCGCTGCCGGTCGCCAATGTGTTCCATGCGGGTGACGGCAACCTGCATCCGCTGATCATGTACGACGTCATGAAGGACGGCGACCTTCAGCGCGCGGAAGCCTTCGGCGCAGACATCCTGAAGCTCTGCGTGGAGGTTGGCGGCGTCCTGACAGGAGAGCATGGTGTTGGCGTGGAGAAGCGGGACCTGATGCCTCTGATGTTCTCGCCCATCGACCTTTCCGTGCAGGAGCGGGTGAAGTGCGCCTTTGATCCGGATGCCCTGCTGAACCCGGGCAAGGTGTTTCCGTCCCTGTCTTCCTGTGTTGAGAATGGCGCCACGCATGTCCATGGCGGCCGCACCCGCTTCCCGAACCTGCCCCGGATGTGAGCCGCATGACGAACGAGACCATGCGCCCGTCAAGCGAAGATGAGCTTGCAGCCATTCTCCTTGACGCTGCAAACGCAGGCAAGCCGCTGGAAGTGTCGGGAAACGGCAGCAAGCGTGGCATCGGACATGAAGTGGTCGGACAGACCCTGAGCCTCTCCGCTCTGAAGGGAATCCTGCGATATGATCCGGAAGAAATGGTGCTTTCGGTGAAAGCTGGAACACTGCTGTCGGAAGTCATCCGCACGCTGGACGAAAGAGGGCAGATGCTGGGCTTCGAGCCATCATCGCTCCAGGGCATGTGGGAGGTCGACGACCGCGCAACGATTGGCGGCACGATCGCTGCCGGAATAGCAGGCCCACGTCGCTTCGCCAGTGGAGGTGGACGGGATCATCTCCTCGGCTTCTCCGCCGTGAATGGCAGGGGGGAGCGGTTCAAGGCCGGTGGCAGCGTCGTCAAGAATGTCACCGGGTATGATCTGCCGAAACTTGCCGCAGGCTCGTTCGGTACGCTGTTTGCCATGACAGAACTCACACTGCGCGTGTATCCAAAGGCGATGGAAACGCGCGCCCTCTGCTTTGAAGGTCTTGGCGTGGATGAAGGCTTGAGCGTGCTGCGGAAAATGAGGCGCTCGCCTCTTGAGCCGAGCGGCCTGAGCTACCTGCCGGCGGCAGCCGGACGTCTCTCACAGACATTGTGCCGCTTCGAGGGCGAAGCGGAAGGTGTCGCGCAGCGTCTCGATGCAGCATTGCGCGTTGCCAGCCATGCGGCGCGCACACTGTCAACGGAAGAGTGCCTTTCCACATTTGACCGGATTGCAAATGTGGCAGCGTTCTTCGGGGCAGGCACGTCGGTCTGGCGGGTGAGTGTTCCACCCTCCGAAGCCGCTGCGTTCATCGCGAGCGTGGGCGACGCTGGGTACTTTGCTGACGGTGCAGGCAGTGTTGTCTGGGTCGAAACGGACAATCCGGAGATCCACGGGATGGCCAGCGCCCGCGGGGGACATGCGCTGCTGGTCAGGAGGCGGATGGGATCGACCGTGCCGAAGGATGCATTCCAGCCGATGGATGAGCCAATGTCCTCTCTTGTCGGACGATTGAAGGATGCCTTTGATCCAAGTCGCGTTCTGAACCCGGGCCGGATGTACAGGGGCATTTGATTCATGCGCACCAGCTTTTCTCCGGAGCAACTCGCGCAGCCCCATCTCAGGGCAGCTGAAAAGGAACTTCGCTCCTGCGTGCACTGCGGCATCTGCACGGCGACTTGTCCGACATACAGGATCCTTGGCAACGAGCTTGATAGCCCGCGCGGACGCATTCAGGTCATACAGCAGATGCTGGAACGCGATGCCATGCCTGATGTTGAAGTTGTGCAGCATCTGGATCGCTGCCTCTCTTGCAACGCATGTGTGTCCGCCTGTCCATCTGGCGTCAATTATCCGCGCCTCATCGATGCCGCGAGATATCACGTGGAGCGACGGTTCAGCAGGAGTATGGGCGACCGGATGGTCAGGCTCATGCTGGGCACCGTGCTTCCCAGGCGATGGCTGATGGCGCGCATGCTCAGGCTCGCGCGCCTGGCCTCGTTCATGCGGTCGTTGATGCCGGCACGCATGAAGGCTCTGGTGGCTGGCGCTGGCGCGCTGCCAAGACCGATGGACCCGGGGTCTCCATCCCCGTCGGCATCTCCCCGGGAGCGCGTCGCCCTTCACGTTGGATGTGTCCAGGAAGTGATAGCACCGCAAGTGACGGGTGCGACCGAGCGCGTTTTGCGGTCGCTGGATCTGGAACCTGTACGCGTGGAAGGAGAGGGCTGCTGTGGAGCCCTGAACCATCATCTCGGGCAGGAAAGCGCAGCGACCCGTCGTGCATCGGCTCTTTGCAGGGATGTAGCATCCGCCGGGATGAATGGTCCGCTGGCCGGACTGGTGACAACAGCAACGGGCTGTGGTGCCGCCATCAGGGACTTCGGTCATCACCTTGCAACGGGTGAGGCGCGAACAGCTTCAGGCATGACCATCGACGTGATGCAGTTCGTATCTGCCCGGGTGCCGGCGTCTGCTCGAACAATCTCACTGCCGGTGAAAGTCGCTTATCATTTTCCGTGTTCACTGCAGCATGGCATGAGAGGCGTGGAACACGGCCCGGCTTTGCTGCGGCGTTTGGGTTTCGATGTTGTTGAGCTCAAGGATCGGGCCTGTTGCGGCTCTGCGGGAACGTACAGTGTGCTTCAGCCAGAAATTGCCGGCACGCTTGAGAGGGCGAAAGTGGACGAAATTTCATCCATTTCGCCCGACGTCGTCGTCTCCGGGAACATCGGCTGCATGTCACAGATGTCAAAGTCGGCGAGGGTAGCGGTACTGCACCCCATTGAGCTCGTGGACTGGGCGCTGCGTGGCGCATCGCCGGAAGAAATCCGGAATCGTCTCCGGGTTGAACCTGCCAACGCACACTCCACCTGAGCGCTTGTCAAAGCGCGGGTCAGACCCTTCGATGCAGGGATAACTCTTGCTGCATGTGGAAACGCATTTCCGTGTCTCTTCCTTGCGGGCTCGATGCGGGTTGTCATCTGAGGGCAGGAACAAGTGAGCAGCGAGGAAACCGGAGATGCTACAGGATCGACAGGGATGGCAGTTGGTGCCAGCCGGCATGAGTTGGTGTTGCCCTGATTGCCAGGCGTCATCATCAGTGGATGAGTGGTCGCGCTGCACCATCATTGACGACAATGAAAAGCCGGAAGATGCAAGACTGTGCCCGGAATGCGGCTCCATCATTTCGGCCTCGGGCTCTGGCACGATCTCGGTTTCGCAAGAGCGAAGCGTGTACGCAGATCAGCGGGAAGCCGTGCGCTTCAGGTAGCTCAGGACCCGGCGCGCGGTGGCACGACCGCTTTCAAAGGCACCGTTGACCGTCTGAACGGCCTTCTCACCCATGGCCTCGCCAGCGAGGAACACGCTGTCGTGAATGGATTGGCGCAAGGCGTCTCTGGCCCCCATTTGGCCCGGCTTTGCAGACGCCACCGACCCAAGAACGAGCGGATTGCGTCCCCAGCTCGTTGATGCCTTTGCCGTGAGCCCCCGGTCGGCAGAAGCACCGATCATCGAGCGCAGGGCTTCCGTCGCAAACTCGTAATGAACGCGTTCGCTCTTCGACTCGAGATCCAATGCGAGTGAACCGCCTACCGTGCAGACGACCATGGGCGCGCCGAAAGGCCTGACGAGAAACTCCGCAGCGCGCTGGTCTTCTGTGCGCGAAATCAGCACGGAGTTGGGCTCGAAGCCCAAGGCAGGGCTGCCGCCTGCAAAGGCGAGGGCAATCCTGAGCGTCGATCCCATCTGCAGTCCGTTCAGCGCCGTCTGGATTTGTGCTGGAAGCCCCGGTTCGATCGAGATGGATCCCGAGGCAAGAACACCGATCGACGCCGTGATGATGACGGCGCGGGTGCGCAACGCGCCTTTGCTTGTCAGGACCTCGACCGAACCGCCGCGAAGCACCGAAACGCGGGTTGCCGTTGTTCCAACGGAAACCGTGAGGCCATCTGCAAGGCGGGCCGCCAGCGTACCGAGGCCTTCACGGACAAGTCGGGCGGGCTCGGCCTCATCCCTGTTGAACCAGTCCTTGACCGATACGTGTTCAAGGTCGACGCCCATGTCGAGTGGCCCGATCTGCGCACCCACGGTCTGGAGCCATGACCGCTCCCGGTCTGGCAGGAATACGAACTGTGTCGCCGGAAGTGAACTCGCGGACCGGTCTTCTTCGGCTTCAGCGGCCTCTGCGAGCGCGATGCTGTAGGCATCATACGCGCGTTCGTACGCATCATTCTCGCTGGCCGGAAGGCGCCGCCCGCCGGCAAACAGGATCTCTTTCGGTTGTGGCAGCGTGGTGCGGAACCTGAAGAGCCTCGCAAATCCGTAGAGTGGATTGAAGTCTGCCTTGCGCAGCCACATCGCGCCCTGGTCGAATGGCAGTCCGAAACTGGCGGTGTCCGTGTAGCAGCGTCCGCCAACCCGAGGCGAGGCTTCGACGACCTGCACACGGCGCCCGCCATCCTGCAGCACCCGGGCGGCGGCCATCCCGGCCACGCCAGCACCGATTACCACGACGTCCGGATTGGCTGTCGCGGGCAGGCTTGCCGCCAGCGGAAGCCCTGCCGAAATCTGGCCGAATTCACGACGGGTAAGCATCATCTCGGACGTAGCTTGGAAGCGTTGAGTGAATACCTTAGCATGGCGCGCATGCGTGCAGTCATCTTTCTGGCCTTGTCCTTGATCACGACCGCGGGAACCGCCGTGGCCGACCAGAAGGATCCGCGCCTGAAGGCGCTGTTTAACCAACTCGCGATGGTCCGTACCGCGCCCGAGGCTGGTCTCCTCTCGGCGCAGATCGCTGCAGTCTGGGAAGTGTCTGGCAGCGCCACCTCCGACCTGCTGATGCAGCGGTCGTCAGATGCGGTCGAGGCGCAGGACTATGACACCGCCATGAAGCTGCTGAATGCCGTGGCGGAGATGATGCCGGAATACGCCGAAGTTTATTTTCGCAGGGCCGATCTGCTTCTGAGAATGGACAGCCCGCAGGAAGCGGCGAGTGACCTGTCAAAAGCGGTGCGCCTCGAGCCTCGCGATTTCAGGGCTCACGCGCTGATCGGTCGGCTCGCAGACAACGCAGGGCAGGGTGCCGCCGCATTGGCCGCGTATCGAAAGGCCCTCGAGCTCAATCCGATGCTTGAAAGCGTAATGAAGCGCGCGACCGAGTTGACGATCGAAGAACGTCGCAAGTCAGATCTGTAACGTCAGCCCACGTGTTGCGCGGGCTTCAGGCCGACAAACGCGACGCGGAGCAGGTTCGTGGCACCTGGTGTTCCCAGTGGCACGCCCGCGGTTACGACGATCCTCTGTCCCGCTGCGGCAAATCCTTCTCGGAACGCGATCTGGCACGCACGCTCGCTCATGTCCTCAAAGCTCTGGGCATCCTGCGTCACGACGCAATGAAGTCCCCAGGCAATGGCAAGGCGGCGGCCGGTCGTGACAACCGGCGTGAGGGCGATGATTGGAACACTGGGCCGTTCGCGAGACGCACGCAATCCCGTTGAGCCTGAGCCTGTCCAGCAAACGATCGCAGCGGCACGGATCGTCTGCGCAACCTGGCGCGATGCGGCTGTGATCGCGTCTGGCGTTGTCGACTCGGGTTCCGACCGCTGCGCATCCAGCATGACGCGATACTGGCTGTCGCCTTCAATGGAGCGCGCGACCCGGTCCATCATGTCGACAGCCTGGACCGGATACTGGCCAGAGGCAGACTCGGCTGAAAGCATGATCGCGTCAGCGCCGTCGAATACAGCTGTTGCGACATCCGACACTTCAGCGCGCGTTGGCAAAGGGCTGGAAATCATGGACTCCAGCATCTGCGTTGCGACCACGACGGGCTTGCCGGCCGCACGCGCAACGCGCGTGATCTGTTTCTGCCGGCCCGGCACCTGCTCGATCGGCAGTTCGACGCCAAGGTCGCCGCGCGCCACCATGAGGGCGTCAGAAAGTTCTGCAATCTCATCAAGTCTGTCGATGGCGGCTGGTTTCTCGATCTTGGACAGGATGCCCGCGCGCCCGGCAACAATCTTCCGGGCTTCGGCGACATCCTCCGGGCGCTGGACAAACGAAAGGGCAATCCAGTCCACGCCCAGTTCCAGTGCGCGATCAAGGTCGGCGCGGTCCTTCTTCGAAAGCGCAGCAATGGGCAGCACCGCATCCGGCACGTTCACGCCCTTGCGGTCCGTCAGTCGTCCGCCAAACTCCACGCGCGCGGTGGCGCTGTCCCCGGAAACGCTCTCCACCCGCAGCCTCAGGCGACCATCGTCGATCAGCAGCTGGCCACCCGGCTTCAGGACGGCGAACACTTCCTTGTGCGGAAGGAAAAGGTGATGCGCATCGCCCGGCGCGGGATCGAGGTCGATCTTCACGACGGATCCCGTCTCCAGGTCCACGCCGCCACCAGCCATGGCGCCAATGCGCAGCTTGGGTCCCTGCAGGTCGGCCAGGATACCGATGGGGCGTTCGAGCTCCGCCTCGATCGATCGGATCATCGAGACATAGTTCGCAAGGCCCGCATGGTCCGTGTGGCTCATGTTGATGCGAAACACATCCGCGCCGGCTTCGAAGAGCTTGCGGATGGTTGCGGCGTCACGGGAAGAAGGGCCCAGTGTTGCAACGATCTTTACATTCCGGCGCCGGCGCATCTTGGTCTCTTGTATCCGTTGGGTCGCTCGTGATGTCAGGCTAGTCCGACAGGTTCTGAACCCAGGTTAATCTGTTCGAGGTATCGACTTCGAAAAATCCGACCCGTTCATACCCCCGCTTGAGGCAGTTCTCACGCCCCTTCACGGAAAAATTCTTGCGGGATACGCAAAAGTGGCGAGAACCGTCCCAATTGCCGTCCACGCCCTCGTGGACAGCCAAAAGGTAGTAATACCGGGCCTTGAGGGGGCCCTTCAGGAGGGTCCGGCATTTCTGCGGTTTGACCCGCCACCAGCCTTCACTCACCCAGTCAGCGCGCTTCTGGAGACCGATCGCCAGAACGGCCGTGTGCGAAGTCCGGTTGCAGACCTTGAAATCGGCGCGTGCGTCGGAAATCCCGACGCACGACATCACCAGCACCAGCGCCACGATGGCGGGCATCAGGGACAGGGAGCCGGATGGATGAAGGCCTGTTCGGATCAACGTGCAATCTGCCGCGAGTTCTCAATTTTGGGGCAGAATCAGGATTGCACGGAAATCGTTGACATTTGTTCTCGTGGGTCCGGTCCGTATTTCCTGACCCAGCGTGCTGAAAAGACGGGCGCTGTCATTGCTCGCGGAAAGTCGCGGAAGATCGAGGCCTCCCTGTGCCGCCAATGACAACGTCTCAGGCCCGATCCAGCCACCGGCCACGTCATCCGAACCATCGATGCCATCGGTGTCGGCCGCAAGCGCCCAGACGTGATCTGCACCTTGCAGTGCTGTTGCCAGGGCGAGGAGATATTCCCGGTTGGGACCACCGGCACCGGCACCCGAAACCTTCACGGTCAGTTCGCCGCCCGACAGCAGCAGGAGCGGAATGTCTGCGCGTTGCTGGTGCAGGGCGATTTCGGCATGCGCGCGCGCGACCTGTGCGGCATCGCCCTGCAAGTCAACTCCAAGGATTAGGGGGCGAATGCCATGACGCAGCGCCTCGTCGCACGCAGCCGCGATGAGGGTCGCACTGCGTGCCACGATGACATGCTCCGAGCGTGACAACCGCATGTCGCCCGGCTTCAGGGATTCATGCGCCGCGTCGTCCAGAACCTGAAGCACTTCAGGGGACATCGTGATGCGGTAGCGCGTGAGGATGTCGCGTGCATCGTCTTGTGTCGTGCCGTCGGCAACCGTAGGACCCGAGGCAATCACCGACGGATCATCGCCCGCAACATCCGAAATGGCGAGCGCCAGCGTTCGGGCAGGGTACGCGCGGGCCGCGAGACGTCCACCCTTGACGGCCGAAAGGTGCTTTCTCACGCAGTTGATTTCGGCAATCGACGCGCCGCTGAGCACGAGCTGCCGGGTAATGTCCTGCTTGGCGACAAGCGTCAGGGGAGGCAGTGGCGCCGCCATCAGAGCAGAGCCGCCCCCGGACAGGAGCGCAAGCACCGTATCGCTTTCCCCGAGCTCGTCGACGAGCCGCAGCATGTTTCTGCCCGCCGTCAGGCTGGCCTCGTCCGGAACGGGATGGCGCGCTTCGATCACCCGAACAAATCGCGTGTCGGCACCATGCCCGTATCGGGTGACCACGGCGCCCTCAAGCGGACCTCCCCATGCCTCCTCGACGGCAGCTGCCATGGCGGCGGAAGCCTTGCCGGCGCCCACAACGACGATGCGCCCCGAGGGGCGAGGTGGGAGGCTTGCAGGAACAACGTTCCTCGGATGGCAGGCCTCCGTCGCCGCCAGAAAGATCTGCTTCAGGATGTCGGAAGGCCGCTGCACGTTCGGTTCGTTCCCGGTTGCGACAATGGAACCATCACCTGGCGCCCATGCCTACATTATTCTGCGCGCTCCGTCAGCGTTTGGAACCCGCCCGTGCCCGACACGCCAGCCGCAGCATTCGAACTGTTCAATCCCGGCGGCAAACCCCGCCTCCTGTTCGTCTGCGATCACGCCTCCAACTACATCCCCGCCGAACTGAAGGGGTTGGGCCTCGCGCCAGACCTTCTCGGCACGCATATCGCCTATGACATCGGCGCTGCGGAAGTCACGCGGCAGATGGCTCAGGCCTTCGATGCGCCCGCGGTGCTCGGGACCCACTCAAGGCTGCTCATCGACCTGAACCGTGGAGAGGACGATCCCACCATCGTGATGAAGCTGTCCGACGGCTCCATCATTCCCGGCAACGCGGCTGCCAGACGGGAAGAAGTGGAATCCCGTATCGCGCAATTCTACCGTCCGTATCATCGAGCCGTCGGCAAGCTGGTGAGCGCGGCGAGGGACCGCGGCGTGTCACCCGTGATTGTCTCGATCCACTCCTTCACGCCGGAATGGAAGGGGCGGGCACGTCCCTGGCAGGTGGGCGTGCTTTGGTCCCGCAAGGACCGTCGCCTGTCGGACGCCCTGCTGGAAGTTCTTCGTGCGGAAGCCGACCTGACGGTCGGCGACAACCAGCCATACTCCGGCGAGCTGGAAGGCGACTGCATGGCCCAGCACGCGCTGGCCAATGGCTTGCCCCACGTGCTGATCGAAATCCGGCAGGACCTGATTTCGGACGCGGAAGGTGCCGCCCGCTGGGCAAACCGGCTGGTGCCATTGCTCGAGCGCGCGATTGCAGGCATGAGTGGGGCCAGTTCAGACAGGGATGGTACCGAACATGGATGACAGGACCCGCACCGAAATCGAGGCCGCCGTCTTTCGCAGGCTGGTGGCTCACCTTCAGAACCGGACCGATACGCAGAATATCGACCTCATGAACCTGGCTGGCTTCTGCAGGAACTGTCTGGGAAACTGGTACGAGGAAGCAGCGAAGGACCGTGGAATGCAACTCACGCGCGATGAAGCACGCGAGAAAATCTACGGAATGCCGTACGCCGAGTGGAAATCGAAGTATCAGACCGAAGCGTCCGAGGCGCAAAAGAAGGCATTCGAGTTATCCCACAAGA
>CAZYFM010000042.1:0-24234 GCA_964646885.1 uncultured Flavobacteriaceae bacterium | reverse complement strand
CGGCATCGGCATCTACCTTCCCATGGACACCACGACGCCGGTCATCTTCGGCGCCCTGTTGGGCTGGATCTACTCTCGTTCCATTGCCGGTTCACCGGATGAGGGCATGCTGGCGCGCTTTGGCGTTCTCCTCGCCTCGGGCCTCATCGTCGGGGAGAGCCTCCTGGGCGTGATGAATGCGGGGCTGATCGTCAGCACCAACAATGCTGCACCGCTCGCGCTCGTCGGGGGAGACTTTGCCTTTGCGCCTTCGATTGGTGCAGGGCTTTTCGCGATCATCGTGGCCGTGAGTTATGTCTGGGTGAGCCGGCAGGCTCGGCCCTGACGGATCAGGCATAGCGCGACTGCGCTTCCAGGGTCAGGCCGACGGCGACGGACAGGAAGTCGTCGCCGCGGCGGATGTCAGAGTCGGGGAACTCTTCGCGCAGCAGGGTCTCGATCGCCGGGACACGGCTCGAGCCGCCCGTCATGAAGATCGTGTCGATCTCGCTTGCGTCGACATCGGCAAGGGCCAGGCAGTTCCACAGCGAAAGGCGCAGGCGCATGATCTCGGCGTTGATGGCTTCCTCGAAGTCCTTTCGGCTGGCCGCCGCCTCAAGACCGGCTTCGATGAAGGGCAACGGAATTTGCGTCTCGTCCTCGCCGGAGAGTGCGATCTTTCCTGCCTCGACCGAGAAAGCTGTCCGGTGGCCGAGCTGCCTCTGGAGCACCGTCAGCAGGCGTTGCGTCTTGCGGGGTTCGACCGCCTGACGATGAACGTCCTGCGCCTCGCGCATGATCTTGGGCGTGTAGCAGAGATTGATTGTCGGCCACCAGGCAAGGTCCGCAAAGGTGGATTTCGGCATGGGGAGTTGCTTGGTGACGAGTTCCGTTCCGAGGCCAAGCAAGGGCATGACGGACTGCATGCTGAGATGGCGGTCGAGGTCGGTGCCGCCGACGCGCACGCCGGTGTTTGCGAGGATGTCGTTCCTGCGGTCGTCGCTGGCTCTTCGATTGGGTCCGATTCTCACAATCGAGAAGTCGGAGGTGCCGCCCCCGATGTCGGCGACGAGAATGAGTTCCTCGCGCGTGGCTGTCTGTTCGTACTGCGCTGCGGCTGCCACGGGCTCATAAACGAAGGAGACTTCTCCGAAGCCGGCCTGGCTGGCGAGCGCGCGCAATGTGTCTTCGGCGCGTCTGTCGGCAGCATCGTCGCCCTCGACGAAGCGCACGGGGCGGCCGTGAACGACAGCGTCGAGCGGGGCTCCCGCTGCCTCTTCCGCTTTCAGCCTCAGGTGACGCGAGAACATTGCAATCACGTCCGTGAGCTGGATGGAACGCTTCGAGAGCGCCGTTCGTTCGGCGATCAGGTTGGTGGACAGGATCGTCTTCAGGCCCCGCATGAGACGACCGTCATTGCCGTTCACGTAGGCGTCAACAGCGGCCCGTCCATAGGATGGCTTGTCGTGATCCGCGAAGTCGAAGAACACGGCGGTGGGCACCATGGTGGCGCCGTTCTCGAGCGGCGCGAGCACGGCCTGGTTTCCCCGGATGATCCCGATGGCGGAATTCGATGTGCCGAAGTCAAATCCTGCTGCGCGCATGTGGGCGGTTCCTTGTTGAGAGCAGGTCGTTCAACTAGACCGCAAAAAGCCCGCTTGCCAGTCTGTTTCTTTTGGCTAAAATCAAGGAGCCGATACGGATGAACGGGCGTGCGTCGCCCCGGGGCGTGAAGCCGCTCAGTGCAGAACCAATTCGGTTTCCTTGTATCCCTGCAGGTAGAGCGCGGCTGACAGGTCGGCGTGGTCAAGTCGTGCGTGAGCGGCTTCGGCCACGACAGGCTTTGCACGATAGGCGATGCCGAGCCCCGACTCCCTGATCATGTCGAGGTCATTCGCGCCGTCGCCGATCGCCATCGTGTCACCTGGAGAGATGCCGGCCTTGCGTGCCAGCTCGAGAAGGGACTGGCGCTTGGCCTCGCGGCCGAGGATGGGCTCGCGGACCTTTCCCGTGAGCTTGCCGTCCTCGATCTCGAGGATGTTGGCGCGGTTGATTGCAAAGCCTGCCGCGTCTGCGACGCGTGACGTGAAATAGGTGAAGCCGCCGGACACGAGAGCGGTTACAGCGCCTCCGTTCGCCATTGTCGTGACCAGAATTCGTGCGCCGGGGTTCAGCCGGATGCGCGTTTCGAAGACCTTGGCGAGGGTGGGTTCCGGCAGCCCCTTCAGCAGGCCCACGCGTTCCTTCAGGGCGCTTTCGAACTCGATCTCGCCCTTCATCGCCCGCTCCGTGATGGCGGCGATCTGAGGCTTGATACCCGCGAAGTCGGCGATCTCGTCGATGCACTCGACGTTAATGATGGTGGAGTCCATGTCCGCGATCAGCAGCTTCTTGCGACGGTTCGCGGTGGCGACGATGTTTGCGTCGACGGGTGAGTCAATTAAGCTTGCGCGGACACGGGAAATGATCTGAGGGTCATCCGTCCGGAACTCGCAGGCCGTGCCGGGCGACAGCCAGTGCGGTGCCTTTCCCACAATGGAGGAAACGGTGCTGACGCTCGCGTCGTCGAGCTTTCCAATCGCCGCTGTGAGGACCAACATGTGTGTCATGACTGAACTGTTCGGATGGAGTTTGCGTTGAAGAGACCTGATGCCGTCCTTATTGCAGGGCCCACCGCGAGCGGCAAGTCAGCCGTCGGGCTCCTGCTGGCCGAGCGGCTGGGCGGCGCGATCATCAATACGGACGCGATGCAGGTCTATGGCGAGTTGCCGGTGCTGTCCGCGCGACCGACTGCGCAGGAGGTGGCGCGCGTGCCCCACTTCCTCTACGGCGTCACAAGTGCACATGAGCCCTTTTCAGTCGCACGGTGGGCTGGTCTGGCGGGCGAGGCGCTGGAGCAGGCGCGCGCGCAAGGTTTGCTGCCGGTCTTCGTCGGTGGCACCGGGCTCTATTTTGCAGCTCTCCTGAATGGCCTTTCTCCCATTCCCGAAATCCACGCCTCCATCCGGGTCGAGGCGCGGATGCGCCTGCAGGAGCTGGGCAATGAACATTTCCATGCGGAACTCGCACGGCGCGATCCCGTCATGGGCGCGCGACTGGATGCCGGCGACAGCCAGAGACTTGTGCGGGCATGGGAAGTGCTGGAGGCGACGGGGCAATCCCTGGATGAATGGCAGAAGCTGAAAGGTACTCCCGTTCTCACGGGAAGCATCGCGCGCTTCGTCATCAAGCCAAACAGGGAGTGGCTCCGGGCACAGATCGCGCGGCGCTTCGAGGCCATGATGGCGGAAGGTGCGCTTGAAGAGGTCAGGGCGCTGGGACCGATCAGCGATGAGCTTCCTGCGGCTCGGGCGCTGGGCGTGCCGCAATTGTTGGCTCATCTACGTGGCGAGGTCAGTCTTGCCGAGGCGGTCGAGCGTGCCGTGATTGAAACACGCCAGTATGCGAAGCGGCAGATGACGTGGTTTCGTCACCAGATGCCGGACTGGACCTTCATTGAGCGCAGCGCGCCTCACGAAATGCTGGACGTGCTGATGGCAGAGATGATCAAGCCAGCCTGAGGCCGCAGAGATTCACGAAATGCCGGAAGTCGGTGTCGCGGGCGATGAGTGGGATGTCGTTGTCCACGCAAGCCTGAGCGACGAGCGCATCTCCAAGCCTTGCCTTGTATCCTCTTTGCAAGAGCTTCTGGCGCGATTGTGCAGCGCGTAACCAGAATCCCTCGCTCAGTGAAAGCAATGGCAGTTGCCCGATCACTTGCCTGACTTGTCCCGAGGCCTTTGGGTCGCTCAAAAGTTCTGTCACGACGACAGGCGGCAAATGCAGGCTGTCATTCTGCAGCGCGTCCGAAATCGCCTGGGTGTCGCGACCGTCCTGATCCTGCAGAAAGGCGATCATGCTGGACGTGTCTGCGGCGATCATCAGTCATCACCGCGCAGTTCGTCTGCCGTCATGTCGAACTTGAACTTTCCGCGCATCTCCCGGAGTTGGCGATAGGCATGCGCGCGCTTCAGCAGTTCGAGCCCCCGGCGCACGGTCTCGGTTACGCCCTGGCCGGTTTCGGCCTGCGCTGCCTCGAGAAGGTCGGCCGGGATGTGAACCGTGATCTTGCGGGTCTCGTTTTCCATGCCATAACGTATGCCATAATGCGTTATGGCAAGTAAAGATTGCCCGAGGGCTTGACGCAGTGCAGCAGAAAGGGTAGGGGTTTGGTAATATTGTTGCTGGAAAATGATTTTATGTGGAATTTTGTGCTTGTAATTGGCGGTGCCGCTGGCTCCTGGACCTGATCAGAGGTCCTTAGGAAAAAGCGGCGTATTCGAAGGCCCCGACGGGGCCTTTTCTTTTGCGTGAGAGCAGGGACGATGAGTTTGACGACAGCACAGCAGGATCCGACCGGCGCCGAGATCGTGGTTCGGGCGCTCAAGGATCACGGCGTTCACCACATTTTCGGGTACCCCGGCGGTGCGGTCCTTCCGATCTATGACGCCCTGTTCCAGGACAACGACATCCAGCACATCCTCGTTCGCCACGAGCAGGGTGCGGCTCATGCAGCCGAAGGCTATGCCCGCTCGACCGGCAAGCCGGGCGTGCTGCTGGTGACGTCCGGACCCGGTGCAACGAATGCCGTGACGGGTCTCACGGATGCGCTCATGGATTCCATTCCACTCATCTGCATCACGGGACAGGTGCCGACGCACCTGATCGGCACGGACGCGTTCCAGGAAGCGGATACGGTCGGCATCACGCGCCCCTGCACGAAGCACAATGTGCTCGTGCGCGACGTGAAGGATCTTCCGCGCATCCTGCACGAGGCCTTCTACATCGCGACAACCGGGCGTCCGGGACCCGTGCTCATCGACATTCCGAAGGACGTGCAGTTCAAGCGTGCGCCCTATGTTGGCCCTTCGAACATCCGTCACAGGACCTACCAGCCCAAGCTGAAGGGTGACCTGAAGAAGATCGAGCAGGCGCTGGAGCTGATCGCCGCCGCCAAGAAGCCCGTGTTCTACACGGGTGGTGGCGTGATCAACTCGGGCAAGCTTGCCTCGCATCTGCTGCGCGAGTTCGTGCGGATGACGGGCTTCCCGATCACCTCGACGCTGATGGGGCTTGGTGCCTATCCGGCTTCGGACCCGCAGTGGCTGGGGATGCTCGGCATGCACGGCACGTATGAAGCCAACCTTGCCATGCATGACTGCGACCTGATGATCGCCGTCGGTAGCCGCTTCGACGACCGCGTGACGGGGCGCCTCGATGCGTTCTCGCCAAACTCCAAGAAGATCCACATCGACATCGATCCCTCCTCGATCAACAAGACCGTGCGCGCGGATGTCGGAATCGTGGGTGACGTGGCGCATGTGCTTGATGACATGATCCGGCTCTGGCGTGCCCGGCAGTTCCGTGTCGACAGTGCGGCACTCGCCGCGTGGAAGCTGCAGATCGATGGCTGGCGCGCGCGCAAGTGCCTCGCCTACAAGCCGTCCAGCGACGTGATCAAGCCGCAATACGCAATCGAACGCCTGTATGAACTCACGAAGGGGCGGACGACGTACGTCTCGACGGAGGTCGGACAGCACCAGATGTGGGCGGCCCAGTTCTACAAGTTCGAGGAGCCCAATCGCTGGATGACCTCGGGCGGGCTTGGAACCATGGGCTATGGCCTGCCGGCTGCGGTGGGCATCCAGGTTGCGCATCGCGACTCGCTTGTCATCGACATCGCCGGCGAAGCCAGCGTGCAGATGGTGATGCAGGAGCTGTCGACAGCGGTGCAGTTCGACCTGCCGATCAAGATCTTCATCCTGAACAACCAGTACATGGGCATGGTGCGCCAGTGGCAGCAATTGCTGCACGGCGGGCGGTACTCCCACTCCTATTCCGAGGCGCTTCCTGACTTCGTGAAGCTGGCAGAGGCTTACGGCGTGGTAGGGCTCAGGGCCACAAAGCCGGCGGAGCTCGACGACAAGATCAACGAAATGATCAACGTGAACCGTCCGGTCCTGTTTGATTGTGTCGTTGATCAGAACGAGAATTGCTACCCGATGATTCCTTCGGGCGCCGCGCACAACGAGATGATCCTCAATGACGCGCAGGACGATGCGAAGGTCAGCGAAGCAGGAAAGGTCTTGGTCTGATGGATCTGTTGTCGGTTGTCAGTGTTGTCTCGGGCCTGCTGTCTGCCATTGCGGCAACGGTGGGTATTGTCATTGCGGTCAAGTCCTCGCGTGACCAGGAGGCGCTCCAGCGCGAGTTCCAGGCCGCGCAGGAGCGGCTTGCCAAGGAGAACCTGAAGCTGACGATGGACACAAAGATGATGGAGTGGGGCGCACGCGTGCTGATGAGCCTCAACGAAGTCGAACTTTTCGTGACCACGGCCAGCGAGCAGGCGGAAGTCAGGCGCCATCGAAAGGCGCAGCTCATGTGCACGCTGAGCGAACTCGTGGACGAAGGTCGCTGGCACATGCCCAATCACACCGACCCCCGCAATCCGGACCATGGCAAGGAGAAGGGCGCGGCCTATGCCGGCTACCGGACACGCGCGCTCGATGCCATCGTTTATGTCCACGACCGCATGAAATCCTTTGAAGTGAACGGACGGCTGACGCCGGACGAACTCGTCGCCCGCATCCATGATTCCAAGCGCGTGTTCGTGTCGGAAGTCTTCACCCGTATCGATCCCAAGCGTTTCCTCCAACTCATCGAGAAGCCGCAGGAACTGCCGGCCTGGATGAACCTTCCCAAGGCGGCATGAGCATGAGCGGTGCAAGCAAGGACCAACCCAAGTCGGCCTATTTCCTTGTCGATGGCAAGGAGCGCGAGATCCGGACGACGTTCTGCGTGCTCGTGGACAACGAGGCCGGTGTCCTGGCCCGCGTGATCGGGCTCTTCTCCGGGCGCGGCTACAACATCGAAAGCCTGACGGTGGCCGAGGTTGATCATCTCGACCATACGTCACGCATCACGATCGTGACCTCGGGTACGCGGGAGGTTCTGGAGCAGATCCGCCACCAGCTTGAGAGGCTTGTGCCGGTGCACAAGGTCTTCGACCTGACGGCGGAGCATCCCGGGATCGAGCGCGAACTTGCGCTCGTGAAAGTGGCCGGCACTGGCGAGAAGCGCGTCGAGGCGCTGCGCCTGTCGGATGCCTTCCGCGCGCGTGTGATCGACACGACGCACTCGAGCTTCGTGTTCGAGGTCACGGGGAGTGCCCAGAAGCTGGACGCTTTCGTCGATCTCATGAAGCCTCTCGGGCTTGTCGAGGTGTCCCGGACGGGCGTCGTTGCGATCAGTCGCGGCGCAGAGGCGATGTAGGAATTGGCGCCGGGACCTGTTCCTGGTTTCCGAAGTTTGTGAATGATGGAGAATTGAAATGCGTGTGTACTATGACCGCGATGCGAATGGCGGGCTCATCAAGGGCAAGAAGATCGCGATCATCGGCTTTGGCAGCCAGGGACATGCGCATGCGCTGAACCTGCGTGATTCAGGCGCGAAGGATGTGGTGGCCGCCCTTCGACCGGGCGCTTCTGCGAAGAAGGCGGAGGCCCAGGGTTTCAAGGTCATGGACGTGGCGGAAGCCGCGAAGTGGGCCGATGTCATGATGATGGTGACGCCGGACGAACTGCAGGCGGACATCTATCGCGACAGCCTTCACAAGAACATGAAGCAGGGTGCGGCGCTCCTGTTTGCGCATGGCTTCAACGTGCACTTCAAGCTGATCGAACCGCGCCCTGACCTTGACGTGCTGATGGTGGCGCCGAAGGGGCCCGGCCACACCGTTCGTTCGGAGTACCAGAAGGGTGGCGGCGTTCCCTGCCTCATTGCCATCCACCAGAACGCGACGGGCAATGCCCATGACATCGGCCTGTCCTATGCCAGCGCCATTGGCGGCGGTCGCTCGGGCATCATCGAGACCACGTTCCGCGAGGAATGCGAAACCGACCTCTTTGGCGAGCAGGTCGTGCTGTGCGGCGGCCTTGTCGAACTGATCCGCGGTGGCTTCGAGACGCTCGTTGAAGCCGGCTATGCGCCGGAGATGGCGTATTTCGAATGCCTGCACGAAGTGAAGCTGATCGTCGACCTGATCTACGAAGGCGGCATTGCGAACATGAACTACTCGATCTCGAACACGGCCGAGTACGGCGAGTACGTCACGGGTCCGCGCATCATCACCAGCAAGACCAAGGAAGAAATGCGCGCCGTGCTGAAGGACATCCAGTCGGGTCGCTTCGCGCGTGACTGGGTGCTTGAAAACAAGGCTGGTCAGGCAAGCTTCAAGGCTACCCGCGCGAACAACGCGCAGCATCCGATCGAGGACGTGGGCCGCAAGCTTCGTGGCATGATGCCGTGGATCACGAAGAACAAGCTCGTGGACCAGGACAAGAACTGACGCCGTTAACGGAGGCGATGGCGCAACGTCATCGCCTCCGACGCTAGTCGCGTGCAGGGATTTCGCCATCGGGGCGAAGTCCTCCGTATTTCCCGGGCGCAGATGGACACCCGTCCGGCAATCGGTTTCACTCCCGGCGAAGGGGTGATGCCATGGTCCAGAAAACTCTCGCTGTTTTCCTGCTTGTGCTTGCGTTCTGCATTCCCGGTGCGAGCGTGGGAGAGGCAAAAATCCCCGTCAGCGAATTCCAGCGGCCTCCTGCGCTGGTAGCGCCGTCCCTGTCGCCCAGCGGCAGATACCTGGCAGCGGCGCGACGCGCCGAGGACGGCAAGCGGACACTGATCGTTGTCTATGACCTCAATGGAACGACCGCCAATGCGACAGGTGCGGCCATTCCCGGGACGGCGCTGGTGGATTGGGTTGAATGGGCGAACGAAGACCGGCTCATCGTCGGCGTGACGGAGCTTGTGCGCATTGCAAACATCCCGGACACCTTTCCTGGCTCATCCAGGGTCATTGCAATGGACCGGGACGGGAAGAACTCCACCGTCCTTTTCAGCAACATTCCGGTGAAGCGCTTCGTGCAGGACTACACACAGATTGTCCATCCTCTGCCGGCGGAACCCAATCATATCCTGATGGGCGCAAACGACAGTTCGGGCTACTACAACCTGTACCGGGTCGACGTAACGACCGGCGAAGCAGTTCTCGTCGAGCGCGGCAACAGAGCGACCCAGCGCTGGTTGACGGACCTGCAGGGCAAGGCGCGTGCCCGATGGGACGGGGACAGCGTGACCGGACGTTCGCAGGTGTTCCTGCGCAAGGGAGAGGGTAACGACTGGGACCTGGTTGCAGAATACGATGATCGTGACCTGCCGGACCTCAACATCATTGGGTTTGGCGATGATCCGCTGACTGCCATCGTGGCATCGCGCGGTGGCAGCGACAAGTACGTGCTCCGCGAGTACAACATTGCCTCTCGCAGCTACGGCCGCGTGCTGTTGCAAAACGCAAATGTCGACGTTGGAGCTCCGGAGGGTGGGCCGATCTATGATCCCTTCACTACCAAGCTGGTCGGCTTCTCCTATGTCGATGATGTCTGGTTCAGGGACTTTTTCGAGCCGGACCTGCAGCGGGTACAGGTGATCATGGAGCGACACTTCGAAGACTCATCCGAGGTGTCGCCGGTATCCTGGTCCGCTGACCGCAAGAAGTTTGTCATTCGCACATCGGGTCCCCGCAATCCTGCATCGTACTTCCTGCTGGATGCGTCCAGGAACGTCGTGACCTCCATCGGTCGCGCTTATCCGAACTTGCCGGAGAGCGAGCTATCGGATGTCATTGTGATCAAGTATCCGGCGCGGGATGGGACCAGGATCCCGGGCTATCTGACGATGCCCAAAGGCGCAGGTGACAAGAACCTACCGCTGGTCGTCATGCCCCATGGGGGGCCTGAACTCCGCGACTATGTGCAGTACGATGAGTGGGCGCAGTTTCTTGCAAATCGCGGCTATCTTGTTTTTCAGCCCAATTTTCGTGGGTCAGGCGGCTACGGTAAGGCTTTCACCGAAGCGGGACACATGCAATGGGGCCGCCGGATGCAGGATGACATCACGGATGGCGTCAAAGCGCTCATCAAGGACGGATCCGCAGATCCCAAGCGCATCTGCATCGTCGGCGCGAGCTATGGAGGCTATGCCGCCCTGGCTGGTGGGGCCTTTACGCCGGAGCTCTACAAATGCGTGGTAAGCATCGCTGGCGTGAGCGACATTCCGCTGATGATGACCGATGACCGGAATACGCATGGATCTGGATCCAGCGTTTACTCGTACTGGAAGAAATGGGTCGGGGATCCGAAAACTGATGCCGAGCAGATGAAGTCGGTTTCGCCTGCCTATCATGCCGACCGCTTCGTGGCCCCGGTGCTTCTTATCCACGGAACGGAAGACACGACCGTTAGGTACAGCCAGAGCGTGCGGATGGACAAGGCGCTGTTCAAGGCCAAGAAACCGTCGAAGCTGGTCCTGATCGAGGGCGAGTCACATGCGTTCTACTTTGGCTCGTCGCGGCAGAAACTGCTGGAGGAGCTCGAAAAATTCCTTGGAGAAAATCTGGGGAACCGGAACTGAGGCCTGGTCCTGCAGGGCCGATCTGCTTGCGGCTTCTGGAGACGTTATGCCAAAACGCTGATGAACCGGATCGACCCCGCAACGCCACGGAACAAAGAAGATGACGCGCATCGGAACGCCGCTTTCGCCCACAGCCTTGAAGGTTATGATGCTGGGGGCAGGCGAGCTCGGGAAGGAAGTGGTCATCGAGCTTCAGCGACTGGGTGTAGAGGTTATCGCTGTAGACCGGTACGCCAACGCACCGGGGCACCAGGTGGCGCATCGGGCGCATGTCATCGACATGACTGATGGCAAGGCTGTGCGGGAGCTCGTCCTCAAGGAAAAACCGAATCTCGTCGTCCCTGAGATCGAGGCGATCGCGACCGATGAGCTTGTGCGCATTGATGCGGAGGGACTGGCTCGTGTCATTCCAACGGCGAATGCCGCGCACATCACGATGAACCGCGAGCGGATCCGCAAGCTGGCGGCCGAGGATTGCGGGCTTGCGACATCGCGCTACGCCTTCTGTTCATCGCTTGAGGAGCTTCAGGCTGCCATAGACGGCGGCATTGGATATCCGTGCTTCGTCAAGCCGGTGATGTCCTCGTCCGGCAAGGGGCAGAGCCGCATCAAGGCTTCCGGCGAAGTTTCGAAAGCCTGGGACTATGCGATGGCTGCAGGTCGCGTGAAGCAGGCCCGGGTCATTGTCGAGTCAGAGATCAAGTTCGACTTTGAAATCACGTTGCTGACCGTGCGTCACGCCGGCGGAACTGCGTTCTGTGCGCCCATCGGGCATGTCCAGGTGGACGGCGACTACGTCGAGTCGTGGCAGCCCCAGCCCATGAGCCCGGTTGCCCTGCAGCGCTCACAGGACATGGCCCGGAAGATCACGGATGCGCTCGGCGGCGCGGGGATCTTCGGCGTGGAGCTTTTCGTGAAGGGCGATGATGTCTGGTTCTCGGAAGTCAGTCCGCGCCCGCACGATACGGGCCTCGTCACGCTTGCCACGCAGCATCAGAGCGAGTTTGCCCTGCACGCACGCGCCATCCTCGGCCTGCCGGTCGACACCAGCCTCAGGACCCCAGGCGCCAGCGCGGTGATCTACGGAGGCGTCGAGGCAAAAGCCATTTCCTTTGGCGGTGTTGCCGAGGCGCTGTCTGTTCCGGGGACGGAGCTGCGGCTCTTCGGGAAGCCGGAGTCTTTCCGCAAGCGTCGCATGGGCGTGGCGGTTGCGCGCGCCGAGACGACGGAAGTTGCGCGCGCAAACGCCAAGCGTTGTGCGGACCTTGTCAAGCCGGGCTAACGGTCATCTGACCGCGATTACACCGAGCAGGCTTGAATAGTCATCCGTCCAGACGGCCGTCTGTGCATCCGGCTTCAGTGGTCGCCAGTTGCCTGTTTCGGACACGCGAGCCAAAGTCTCGGCACTGGATGAGAGGGCGATCCACTGTGAGGACGTGATCATCCTACCGGCCTGCTCCGCGTTCACACGGAAGACCTGCGTGATCCCGGTGAGACCTGCCGCGCGCGCCGTGTTTGCCACGACCGGCTCAAGCTTCAGGTAGCGGTTCGAGATGTTGAACAGGATGACGCCGCCGGGCGCGAGTTTGGTGCGCGCAAGCTGCAGGGCTTCCCTGGTCATGAGGTGGGTCGGTATCGAGTCCGAACTGAAGGCATCGAGGATCAGAATGTCGAAGGCGCCTTCGGCTTCGCGTGCCAGCGAAAGGCGTGCGTCACCAGCCACAATCCTTGCCTTCGGCGTGCAAGCCGAAAGGAAGCGGAAGGCGCCATGGTCACGCGCCAGGCGGATCACCAGCGGATCGATCTCGTAGAAGGTCCAGAGATCGGCGTCGCGCGAGAAACATGCCGATGCGCCAGCGCCCATGCCGACGACACCGTAGCGCAGGCTGTTCTTCATCGGCTGCAGTGCCTGGATAGCCTGTCCGAGGGGGCCTTCGGCTGCGTAATACGTCAGAGGTGCCGGGCGTGCTTCTCTCGTCGACTGGGCGCCGTGAATGGTCGTGCCGTGTGACAGGATGACGTGTCCGGTCGCGGGCTGTTCGAAGACCCTGTACGCGCCGAAGAAGCTCCGGGCCTGCGTCAATGTCGTGCTGTCGAATTTTCCATGGAGCAGGACCAGCATGGCAGCCAGGCCGAGGGCAAATCGCCAGGCGTTTGACTGAAAATGGTAGACCGCGAGTGCCATCGCCGTAATGACAACGACGACAACCGGCAGAGGAATGCTCGCCGCATCCGTTCCGGACAGGCGCATTGTTGCGGCCGCCACGATCGCGAGGGCGAGCAAGGCGAAGTCAATCGGCCCGATTTTCCAGCGCTCTCCCGCAGGTACGAGCAGAAGTCTTGTGAAGCCTGCCGCCACCAGCGTGAGCGGATACTCAGTGATGCGGTCGAAGGCGAGAGGTGCAATGATCGCGTTAAACAGACCCCCGAGAGCACCACCAGCGGACATCCAAAGGTAGAACTCGGTCAGATGTTGGGCTGGAGGCTTCGTGAGGACGAGTTCGCCATGACGCGCCAGCGCGACGATGAAGAAAGCGACGAGGCTGATGGTGAGGCCGGCGGCGTTTGATCCGTCGAACCACATCATGGCTGCAAGTATGGCCAGCGAAAGGGCTTCAGCTTTCAGCAGTAGCGGGCGCGGCACCAGGGGCCTGTCGGCAAACGCAACGATGAAAGTCAGCAGGTACAGTGCCAGCGGAAAAGCCCACAGCAGCGGCATGGCCGCGATGTCTGTGGTTATGTGAGTGGTCACGCCCAGGAGCAGGCTGGACGGCACGAAGGACAGGGCGATCCACCTGAACCGCTCGAACCATGTCGTGGCAGGCGAGCTCTCGCGAGCGGTGACCGACGTCGACCCCGAACTGGCCTGCAGACCAAGGGCCGACACTCCAATGAGCAGCATCATGACCACAAAGCCCGCCGACCAAAGGACGGTCTGGAACGTGGCGCCGGCAAGGGGCTCGACCAACAGTGGATACCCGAGGAGGCCGATCAGGCTTCCCGCATTGCTGGCGACGTAGAGCTGGTATGGGTTGGAGGCGGCCGGATGGCCCGACATCGAGAACCAGCGCTGCAGGAGCGGAGAGGTCGCGGCGACGGCCGTGTACGGAGCACCGACGGTGACCGTGAACAGGCCAAACAGCCAGAAGACGGGCATTTCGCTGGAAGGCGGTTCGATGCCCGCCGGGATGCCCACCGGCAATGTCAGCGCAGCAAGAAACAGGACGCATCCATGGGTGATGATCTGCGCCCTGAAGGGCAGAAACCGGCCAAGGAAGTGGGCGTAGAGATAGCCGGCGAGCAGGGCGGTCTGGAAGAAAAGAAGGGTTGCCGCCCAGACCGCTGGGGTTCCGCCCAACAGGGGGAGGACGAGCTTGCCAAACATGGGCTGGACCCAGAACAGCAGGGCGGCGGCCGTGAAGATGGCCGCCGTAACCAGCGGAAATGAAAGCTCCGCGAGACGCGTCAGGGGGTGACGTGCAATTGCCTTGGCCGGAATGGGTTCCGGTGAAGCGAGGTTTCCCATGAAGTCTGGCGCCCTGTTTTTCGGGAGATAGAAGCATGGCGCTGCTGACCATCACGTTAGCGTTTGGTTGATGGGGGATTAACCGGAGGGGCTTTCCAACGCCTCTGGCGCTCCGAATGACGCCGGGGCCAGGCTGACGGCCCGGCGTGGGGATGGCGCACGGGCCAATGAAAATGTTCCTCGTCCTCGTGATTGCCATTGCGCCCGGCCAGCGATTCGCTCTATTGATTCGTTGGCGGAAACGCGAGTTTTGTTCCGGTGTTTCACCGAGATTTAACAGCGTTTCCTTATGGTCAACGCCAGGTTAGTGCGCTGGCGCGTGAGGCAAGGACGGCATGAGCAGGTTTGGCACCAGGAACGGCGAGGCGAGCGGTTTCCGCTTTCGCGCGCGTTCGTGCGTGCGCCAGCTCGACCGTTCGTCTCTTCGAATCAAGCTTGGACTTCTGCTTAGACGCCCCTAGGCGCAACAGCGGCTGCGGAGATGCTCAAGGGCGACGCGGCTGGTGCTTAGGGGAAGATGCGAAGTGAAGTCCCGGGCGAGACATTCGAACCGCGTTTGAGCGGGAGATGAGAAGAGACCATGACTGGTTCCAGCAGGATTACAATTTTTGACACCACGTTGCGCGACGGCGAACAATCGCCGGGTGCCGCGATGAATCTCGAAGAGAAACTGAAGATCGCCGAGATGCTCGATGAGCTCGGCGTCGATGTCATCGAGGCCGGCTTTCCGATCGCATCCAATGGCGACTTCGAGGCCGTGCAGGAGATTTCCAAGGTCGTCAAGCGCGCTGTCGTGTGCGGACTTGCGCGTGCCGGCGTGAAGGACATTGACCGGGCCGGCGAAGCGATCAAGAACGCCAGGCAGGGGCGGATCCACACGTTCATTTCGACCAGCCCCGTGCACATGAAGCACAAGCTCCAGCTCGAGCCGCATCAGGTGCTCGAAGCTGTGGCCGGCAGCGTCACGCGTGCGCGCAACTGGGTCGACAATGTCGAGTGGTCGGCCGAGGACGCAACGCGCACGGAGTTCGACTTCCTGTGCCGCTGTGTCGAAACCGCCATCAAGTGCGGTGCGACGACGATCAATATCCCTGACACGGTGGGCTATGCGATCCCGACCGAATATGCGGCGCTGATTGCGGCGCTGATCGAGAAAGTGCCGGGCGCGGACAAGGTGGTCTTCTCGACGCATTGCCACAATGACCTTGGCCTGGCTGTTGCGAACTCCATCGCGGGCGTGGCGGCTGGTGCCCGTCAGGTGGAATGCACGATCAACGGGATCGGCGAGCGGGCCGGAAACGCGGCGCTCGAAGAGATCGTGATGGCGCTGAATGTCCGCCACGACATCCTGCCATTCACGACGGGCATTGATACGCCGCAACTGTCGCGTGCTTCCAAGATGGTGTCGAACGTCACAGGCTTTCCGGTCCAGTTCAACAAGGCGATCGTGGGCAAGAATGCATTCGCGCACGAGTCCGGCATTCACCAGGACGGAATGCTGAAGCACACACAGACCTACGAGATCATGACGCCGGAGTCCGTTGGTGTCTCGAAGACATCCCTTGTCCTTGGCAAGCTCTCGGGGCGCCATGCCTTCAAGGACAAGCTCGAGGCGATGGGCTATGAGCTCGGCCAGAACGCGCTGGAAGATGCCTTCCGCCGCTTCAAGGACCTCGCGGACAAGAAGAAGCATGTCTTCGACGAGGACATCGTCGCGCTGGTCGATGACGAGATCGCGCGCGGCCAGGACAAGATCCAGTTCCTCAACCTGCGCGTCGTCGCCGGAACGTTTGGTCCGCAGAGTGCGGAGCTTGAGCTTTCCGTTGACGGCCAGACGAAGATCGGCGTCGCCCGCGGCGATGGTCCGGTCGATGCAATCTTCAATGCCATCAAGACGCTGTATCCGCACGAAGCGACACTTGCGCTCTTTGACGTGCACGCGGTGACGGAAGGTACCGATGCACAGGCTGGTGTCACCGTGCGCCTTGTCGAAGACGGGCGGAGTGTCACCGGACGGGCCGCGGACACGGATACGCTTGTCTCGGCCGCAAAAGCCTATGTGCATGCCCTCAACAAGCTTCTGGTGAAACGCCAGAAGACCAAGCCTGAAGCCTTATCGGTGGCGCGCTAGCGCTGCTCAACAACCGGCGAAGGTCGTCATCGGCCTTCGCCCCATAAAAAGAAGTTGGAGACGTCGATGTTTTCTAGCCTGCTTGGAATGATGTCCTCGGACATGGCAATCGATCTCGGCACAGCCAATACGCTTGTCTATGTGAAGGGGCGCGGCATCGTGCTGAACGAGCCGTCGGTGGTCGCCATTCTCAACAAGAATGGCAAGAAGCAGGTCCTTGAAGTCGGCAATGCCGCCAAGATGATGCTGGGCCGCACGCCCGGCAACATCGAGGCGATCCGCCCCATGCGAGACGGCGTCATCGCAGACTTCGAAGTGGCGGAAGAAATGATCAAGCATTTCATCCGCAAGGTTCACAGCCGCCGCTCCTTTGCCCATCCCATGATCATCATCTGCGTGCCTTCGGGCGCCACGGCGGTCGAGAAGAGGGCCATCCAGGAGTCCGCGCTGCAGGCCGGTGCTCGACGCGTCTACCTCATCGAGGAGCCGATGGCCGCCGCGATCGGTGCCGATCTTCCGGTCACGGAAGCGACCGGCTCCATGGTTGTCGATATTGGGGGCGGCACGACCGAAGTTGCCGTGCTGTCTCTCGGTGGCATTGTCTATGCCCGATCGGTCCGCGTTGGCGGCGACAAGATGGACGAGGCGATCATCTCGTATATCCGCCGGCACCATAACCTGCTCATCGGCGAAGCATCTGCCGAACGCATCAAGAAGGAAGTCGGTTGCGCAAAGGCGCCCGAGAATGCCAGCGAGACCCGCATCGACATCAAGGGCCGTGACCTCCTGAACGGCGTGCCGAAGGAAATCACGATCAGCCAGGCCCAGATCGCTGATGCCTTGCAGGAGCCGGTCAGCCAGATTGTCGAGGCCGTCAAGGTGGCGCTCGAAGCCACACCGCCCGAGCTTGCGGCGGACATCGTCGAGAAGGGCATCGTGATGACGGGCGGCGGATCGCTGCTCACCAATCTCGACCAGGTATTGCGCGAGCAGACGGGGCTTCCGGTTTCGATTGCCGACGAGCCTCTATCCTGCGTTGCACTCGGCACGGGAAAGGTGCTTGAACACCTCAATACGCATCGGCAAGTTCTGTCGTCCGTCTATTATTGACACAGGTAGTCCCTGCCCATGGCATGGAACTTCAGGCGTCGCAGATCAGCATCAGGCCTATGGGCGTTCATCGCCCAGAACCCTGCGCTTGCGCTGCTTGTTGTCGTTGCCGTGGCGCTGCTTGCCATCAGCAAGAGCCAGGGCGAGCTCAGCGAAGGGTTTCGCGGCTACGCAGATGACCTCACCACCTCGGCCATGGAACTCGTGGCGGGCCCCGCAGCGGAAGCGAGGCGCTGGGTGGAAGGCGTTGGTACCTTCTTCTCGGTCTACGAGGAAAACCAGCGGCTGAGGGAAGAGAACGCGAAGCTGCGCCTCGCGCAAAGCGAGCTGGGCGAACTGCAGCGCAAGGTCCAGCGATACGAGCAGCTGCTCAAGGTGCCGACGGAGGCGCCGGTTTCGGGCGTTGCGGGCCGGGTCATCGCGGACATGTCTGGGCCGTTCCTGAGGACCATTCTCGTCAATGCGGGCTCGGAGCAGGGTGTGCTGAAGGGACAGGCTGTGGTCGACGACCGTGGACTGCTGGGTCGCATCATCGGTACGGGGCGTCGTTCGTCGCGTGTCCTGCTTCTGAGCGACCTGAACAGCCGGATCCCTGTGATTGTCGAAGGCGCCAACCTGAAGGCCATCCTTGCGGGCGACAACTCCGATCGTCCAACGCTTGAATATCTTCCTCCCGGTTCGCGCCTGGTCGCGGGCGCACGGGTTCTGACCACAGCCGATGGTGGCGCGTTGCCGCCGGGCATCGTTGTGGGCACCGTCGTGAAGGGAGAGGCTTCTCCGCGTGTCGAGCTGTTCACGAGCGAAAGGCGCGCGGATTTTGTTCGCGTGCTGCAGTATCAGGCGCCGGTTGACGTTGATGCCGAACCACAGGAAACGCCGGCAGATCCTTCGACGGCGAAGCCGCAGGGCGCAGGCGGCACCAAGCCTGCCAACCGAACGCAGGTCCATCCGGCCCTCATGAGGACAGAAGAGGGCACGCCGCGATGATCGAGATGCTCCAGTTCGGGTATCTCTGGCTATCGCAGCTGGCCTGGCGTGCCCTGCCGCTCGTCCTCACGATCATCCTGATGATGGCGGTGAATGTGCCGTTGCATCTCCTGCAGGGGGATGTGCCAGCGCCGAATGTGGCACTGACCAGCATCTTCTTCTGGACCATGCATGGCGCCTCATTCATGCCTCCGTGGTTTGTCTTCATCATCGGTGCCGTGCAAGATTTCATGTCCGGCATGCCTCTCGGATTTTCGATCGTGGTGTTCCTCCTGTCCTATGGCTTTACGCTGACGCAGCGGGTGTTCTTCAAGGGACGCACCGGCATAGGCGACTGGCTGGGCTTTGCCCTGGTGGCCTCTGTTTCCGCGGGCGTCTCGTGGGTACTTGGGATGATCATGTTCGAGCAGTGGCTCGATCCTGTGGACTTGCTGCTGCAGATCGGCATGACACTGCTTTTCTATCCCCTCTTTGCGCGTGCATTCATGATGATCCGGCGGGTCCTGTCGACTGCGCCGGAGACGTTGTGAGGAGGCGACGACGATGATGGACGGCCGCGACAGCGTCAGGTTCCGCACATTCACCCGTCGTACCGCCATTCTTTCTGCCGGAACCGTTGGCCTGTTCGGCCTGCTGACCGGACGCATGTTCCAGCTGTCGGTGCTGCAGCGAGAACGATTTGCGATGATGGCGGAAGACAACCGCATCAACCTGCAACTCCTTGCGCCGCAGCGAGGGCGCATTTATGACCGCTTTGGTGTCGAGCTCGCCAAGACGGCGCAGAATTTCCGGCTGCTCCTCATCCCGGAGCGCACACCTGACGCCAAGGCGACGCTGGCCCGGGTTGGCGAACTGATCGAACTGTCTCCCAATCGGGTGAACCGCGTGCTGCGCGATATCGCGCGCTCAAAGCCTTTCAATCCGGTGCTTGTCGCGGAAGGCCTCACCTGGGACCAGTTCGCCAGGATCAACCTCAATGCGCCCGACCTGGCAGGGCTTGTTCCCGATGTAGGCGAGTTGCGCTCCTATCCGTTCGGACCGTGGCTCAGCCATGTGCTGGGTTATGTCGCCGGACCTACCGACAAGGACATCGAGGAAGAGCCCGAACTGCTGTCGCTGCCAGGCTTTCGGATCGGTCGCTCGGGCGTCGAGAAGGCGGCCGACCGCGAACTTCGCGGAAAGCCGGATGCCTCGCACAATGAAGTCAATGCCCATGGTCGGGTCATCCGGGAGCTGGCGCGGACGAAGGGGCGTCCGGGAAAGGACGTCGTCCTTTCGCTGGACATGGAAGTGCAGAAGCTGGCGCAGGAACGCCTCGCGGGTCAGAGCGGGTCGATCGTGGTGATGGATGTCAACACGGGCGAGCTCATCTCGATTGTCTCTGCTCCCGGCTTCGATCCGAATGCCTTCACGACGACCGTCACACCGAAGATCTGGCGCGAACTCAACGAAGATCCGCTGAAGCCCTTGCTCAACAAGGCGATTACGGGCGTCTATCCGCCGGGCTCGACGTACAAGCCCGTTGTCGCGCTTGCCGCGCTGGCGACGGGCGCCATGACGCCCACGACGAGGGTGCATTGTTCGGGCGCCACTGCGTTGGGCCGGCACATCTTCCGGTGCTGGAAGCGGGGCGGGCATGGCAGCATGGACATGACGCTGGCCATCAAGAACTCATGTGACTGCTATTTCTACGAGTGTGCCCGGCGCACCGGGATCGAGGCCATCGCGGCGATGTCGCGCAAGTTTGGCATCGGCCAGGCCTATGGGCTTGAGATTCCGGGGGAGAAGAAAGGCCTGATGCCGGATCCGGAGTGGAAGCAGCGTGCGCGACACGATGTCTGGCGCGATGGTGACACGTTCAATGTGGGGATCGGGCAGGGCGCCGTTCTGACGACACCCTTGCAGCTCTGTGTCATGACGGCCCGTCTCGCGAATGGCGGCAAGGCCGTGCTCCCGCATGTCATCAAGTCCTATGACGGCAAGAACTATGTTCGGCCGTCCGTGGAGGATCTGGGTCTCAACCCTGAGCATGTCGCCATCGTCCATCACGGAATGGACGCCGTGACCAACCAGGGCGGCACGGCTGCTCGATCCCGCATTGACGTTGAAGGCTTCGACATGGCCGGCAAGACCGGCACGGCGCAGGTGCGTCGACTGACCGCCGAGCTCAGGGGCCGCAATCCGGATTCCATCCCGTGGAAGTTTCGCGATCACGCGCTCTTCATTGCTTTCGCGCCGGTGATCAATCCGCGCTACGCGATCTCGGTGGTTGTCGAGCATGGCGGCGGCGGTTCGCGCATGGCGGCGCCGATCGCGAAGGACGTGATGACGCTCGTCGCGCAGCGGGATCCGTCGCGCCAGAAACTCTTTGTCCCGCCCTCGCGGACGGCCAGCGCCACACCGCCACTGGGTCCCAAGACAGATGCCACTTAACGACAGCTTCGCCTCCGCAACGCGTGAGCTCCGGTTTGCCGGAAAGCTTCGGGCCCTCAACTGGTCCGTGGTGGTGCTTGTGACCATCATCTGCTGCATCGGGTTTGCGCTGCTGTACTCGGTGGCTGGCGGCAGCCTGGAGCCGTGGGCCGGACGCCAGATCGTGCGCTTCGGCATAGGCATTGTCCTGCTTCTTGCGGTTGCCGTCGTGCATATAAGGACGTGGTACCAGCTGGCTTATCCCATATACGGGGTCACCCTGCTGCTGCTCGTTGCCACCGAGTTTCTCGGACGCATGGGAAAGGGTGCCGAACGGTGGATTGATATTGGCCCCTTGCAGTTGCAGCCATCGGAGCTGATGAAACTGGCGCTGATCCTGGCGCTTTCCCGTTTCCTGCACGGCGTTCTGCTCGATGATGTCTCGCGCCCCTCGCGCCTGTTTCCGGCGCTCCTGCTTATCCTGGTGCCTGCTGGCCTTGTTCTCATGCAGCCCAATCTCGGTACGGCCACGATCCTTATTGTTGGCGGCTGTGGACTGATCTTCCTCGCGGGGCTGTCGTGGAAGATCATCGTCCCCGTCATTGCCATTGGCCTTGCGATCATCCCCCTTGGCTGGGAGTTCGCGCTGAAGGACTACCAGAAGGAACGCGTGCAGACATTCCTTGATCCCGACAGCGATCCGCTGGGGGCCGGCTACAACATCACGCAGTCAAAGATCGCCCTGGGTTCGGGTGGCGTATTTGGAAAGGGATTCGGGCAAGGCACGCAAAGTCGCCTGAACTTCCTGCCGGAGAAGCAGACGGACTTCATCTTTACGGTGCTGGGCGAGGAGTTCGGGCTTTTCGGCCTGATGATCCTGATGGGGCTTTACCTCGCCCTGCTCATGCAGGGTGTGAGCATTGCCATGGAGACAAGGAGCCAGTTCGGTCGCCTTGTCGCCATGGGTGTCTGCCTCAACTTCCTGCTCTACATCCTGATCAATACGTCGATGTCGATGGGCCTGATACCCGTGGTCGGCATCCCGTTGCCGCTCGTGTCCTATGGCGGCACGGCGCTGATGACCGTGCTGATCGGGTTCGGGCTGATGCTGTCGGTGCAGGTGCATCGCGGGGTGGATATACCCCGCAACGCCTGAAGACTATTTCCGCGCGCTCCGGCGCCATACGAAGCGGATACCGAGGAACGCCAGCAGGAAGACCGGGATCCACGGAATGATGCCGACGACGAGGGCAATCGCGCTCGCCGTGCTCTCGGCCAGGAGCTTCAGAGAGCCCTGCCAGACTTCACGAACGGGCTGGAACGCGTCGATGGCCGTGGACGACGCCTCGAACGAGATCGAGAGGTTCTCCTTGGCGATGCGTTCGGAGAGATCCCGCTTCTGTCCCTCGATCTGCTCGATCTCGGCCTGGGTCTTCGAGATCTCTCCTTCGATCTTGATGAGGTCGTCGGTCGCGGCATTCTTGCGGTTTGCCAGCGCCTGCATGCGGTCGCGGTAGTTCGTCAGCTGACTGAGCCTGGCCTCGATGTCGCGTACCTGGTTCGTGACGTTCTGGGCGCTGGTGTTTCGCGACTTCACCAGCACGTCGTCAGGATCTTCATTCGGGAGTACTTCCAGAATGCTCCGCTCAAACTGCTCGACGCTTTCATGCGGCAGGGAGACCGAGAGGTTTGCGATGGGCAGAGGCGCGTCGGGCTGGCCGAGGACCTGGAAGCTGGCCGATGTGACCTTGCATTTGAGAGTCGCGTCTTTCTGGCAGCGTTCGCGCGCACGTTCGAACCTGGCCTTGATGAAGGCACTGGACATCGAAACCGTCATGTTGTGGTCGTAGACATAGGCTTCACCAGCGATCGCCTTGGACTGGATCCGACCCTCGACAGCAACAGCGTCCGTTGCGGCGTATTCCGCCATTTCCGGGGCTGGCGCCATTGCGGGTGCCACGGCTGAACTTGAGACGCCGGCACTTTCATCGGATTTCTCGCACGCGACCAGGGCCAGCGTGGAGCACATCGTCAGGGCTACAATTTTCCGCATTCGAGCCTCTCCTTTTGTGGAAGGCAGTCTCGCCCGGGAATTGTGGCGAGGGATGGACAAAAGCGCGGCAGCCCGGCAAACGTGTCTCCATGTCGCAAGGGAGGATGTCATGTTTCAGGGTTCATGCTGGTGGGTAACGGGCGCATCGTCCGGGATCGGAACGGCGCTCGCGCAGGCGCTGGCGCACGCTGGTGCCAGCCTCATCCTTTCGGGCCGCAATGTGACGGCACTCAAAGAGGTGGCCGACAGCTGCAAGTCGGCATCTCTGGTGCTTCCGTTCGAAGCGACCGACTACGCTGCGCTCCCCGGGGTTGTGGAACAGGCGTGGACGTGGGCCGGTCGCCATGGCGGGCGTATCAACGGGCTCGTCAACAATGCCGGCATCTCGCAGCGGTCACTGGCCGTCGAGACGGTGTTCGACGTTTACCAGAAGATCATCGCTGTCGACCTTCTTGCGCCCATTGCGCTCACGCAAGCCATGCTGCCTCGCATGATCAAGGCGGGCGGCGGCAATATCGTGGCGATTTCCAGCGTTGCGGGGCTCGTCGGTGCGCCGCTCAGGACGGCCTATAGCGCCGCCAAGCACGGGCTGATCGGTTACCACGACAGCCTCAGGGCCGAGACATCACACCAGGGGCTTCAGGTGCTGGTCGTGGCGCCGGGGTCAGTTCGCACCAATGTTTCGAAGAATGCGCTTGGGGCCTCTGGCGAGACCCGAGGCGTCAGCGATGCCGCGATCGACAACGGGCTGCCGCCGGAGGACCTTGCCACGCAGATCATGGATGCCCTGCGCAAGGGCACCCGGGAGCTGGTAGCGGCCGAGGGCATGGAGGCCGAAATCGTCAAACTGAGGCGCTCCAACCCGGACGCGCTCTTCGACCTGATGGCCCAGATGATCGCCGGCGGCTATGCCCAGCGCATGTCGGCGGAGCGTTCCCCGGGTTCTTAACGGTCCCCCGCGCGGATTTGTGCCATAATTTCCGGCGGATTCCTGCGAAGCCTTTCTGGACAGGCGGGTGCGTGCTTGCTATACGCACGCCTCTTTCGCGTCGGCTCCTCTGGGGCCGACCGACGCGGGCCCCTTCAAGGGCCTTCGCGGCGGGTGATTAGCTCAGATGGTAGAGCAGCTGACTCTTAATCAGCGGGTCGAAGGTTCGATTCCTTCATCACCCACCAATCTTTTCAATGGCTTAGGCTGCAGTCCCGACTTAGCGAAATGCCTGCAGGTACCACCGAGGTACCACGCGAGGCCTCCGGAAAAGACTGTTCATAACTTGAGACGTTCGTGACATGGCTCAAGCAGAAATTTGCTAGAGGGCCCTTGGATGGCCTGAGAGCCGGGTGCGCAGCCTTTGAGGCTAGAACCTCCCCGAGCCAAACAAGGTGTCGTTCTCGAGTGTCCTGAAGGACTATGCGCATGGTCAGCGGAGAGGATTTGCACGAGCCGTCTGTTTTTTCTGCCAGAAAAATGCCAAGAACATGATTGAAAGACTTTGAAATCTGTCGTTTGACTACGCAGGG